>JAIERT010000202.1 GCA_019746735.1 Burkholderiaceae bacterium
AAGATCATGCTCAAGAACGACAAGGTCAAGGCCATCCTGGTCAACATCTTCGGCGGCATCATGAAGTGCGACACCATCGCCACCGGCGTGATCACGGCCTGCCGTGCCGTGAACCTGAGCGTGCCGCTGGTCGTGCGCATGAAGGGCACCAACGAAGAACTCGGCAAGAAGATGCTGGCCGAGTCCGGTCTGCCCATCATCAGCGCCGACACAATGGCCGAAGCCGCCCAGAAGGTGGTCGCCGCCGTCAAGGCCGCCAAGTAAAAGGAACCGTCATGTCGATCTACATCAACAAAGACACCAAAGTCATCACCCAGGGCATCACCGGCAAGACCGGCCAGTTCCACACGGAAAAGTGCCAGGAATACGCCAATGGCAAGAACTGCTTCGTGGCCGGCGTGAACCCCAAGAAGGCGGGCGAGTCCATCTTCAACATCCCGATCTACGCCTCCGTCAAGGAAGCCGCCAAGCAGACCGGCGCAACCGTCTCCGTGATCTATGTGCCGCCGGCGGGCGCGGCCGACGCCATCTGGGAAGCTGTCGAGGCCGACCTGGACCTGGCGATCTGCATCACCGAAGGCATCCCGGTGCGCGACATGCTGATGGTGCGCAACAAGATGAAGGCCAAGGAAGCCGCGGGCGGCAAGAAGACCCTGCTGCTGGGCCCCAACTGCCCCGGACTGATCACGCCCGACGAGATCAAGATCGGCATCATGCCCGGCCACATCCACCGCAAGGGCCGTATCGGCGTCGTCTCGCGCTCTGGCACCTTGACCTATGAAGCCGTGGCACAGCTGACCGAAATCGGCCTGGGCCAGTCCAGCGCCGTGGGCATCGGCGGCGACCCGATCAACGGGCTCAAGCACATCGACGTGATGCAGGCCTTCAACGACGATCCGGACACGGATGCCGTGATCATGATTGGCGAGATCGGCGGCCCCGACGAGGCGGAAGCCGCCCGCTGGTGCAAGGCCAACATGAAAAAGCCCGTGGTCGGTTTCATCGCCGGTGTCACGGCGCCTCCTGGCAAGCGCATGGGCCACGCGGGCGCCCTGATCTCCGGTGGTGCCGATACGGCCGATGCCAAGTTGGCCGTCATGGAGGAGTGTGGGTTCAAGATCACCCGCAACCCGTCCGAGATGGGCAAGCTGTTGAAGTCCCTGCTTTGATCCGGGAAACCGCAAATCCGCGCGTTATTGAGCGCGGTCAATAATTGCGGTTTTCCACAATATCAAGCCCGATGGTCCACTTGGAGAATCGGGCTTGCTTTTTTGGAGACCCCCGCTTCGTGCGGACAGATAAAGAAAGATTGCCGTGGAAGAATTCATGACCGCCCATTTCTGGGTTGCTGTCGGCCAGATCATCCTGATCGACATCCTGCTCGGCGGCGACAACGCCGTCGTCATTGCGCTCGCCTGCCGCTCTTTGCCGCCTGAACAGCGTAAGAAAGGCATCATCTGGGGCACGGCCGGCGCCATCATCCTGCGTGTCATCCTGATCGCCTTCGCACTCGCCCTGCTGGCCGTGCCTTACCTCAAGATCGTGGGCGCCGTCCTGCTGATCTGGATCGGCGTCAAGCTGCTGATCCCGGAGGATGAAGACGAGCACAGCAACATCCAGGCCAGCGACAAGCTCTGGGGTGCCGTGAAAACCGTGATCGTGGCCGATCTGGTGATGAGCGTCGACAACGTGATTGCCATCGCCGGCGCGGCCCAGGGCGCGGGCGAACAGCACCAGATGGCGCTGGTGATCTTCGGCCTGCTCGTGTCCATCCCGATCATCGTCTGGGGCAGCCAGCTCGTGCTCAAGCTCATGGACCGCTTCCCACTCATCATCACCCTGGGTGGCATGCTGCTGGGCTGGATTGCCGGCACCATGGCCCACACCGATCCCGCAGTGGTCAGCTACCTGCCGCAGGAGAAGGTCTGGAACTACGGCTTCGGCATCGCCGGCGCACTGCTGGTCCTGGCCCTGGGCAAGCTGGCCCAGAGAAAGCACGCACCCGCCGACGCCTGATCGGCTGCTCGTCGGACTGCCCAGCGGCCGCTCGTCCCCTCCGGGGCGGGCGGTTTTCTTTTGTATAAAAACGACAAGGCCGCGTGCATTACTACCTTGCCGGTACGGTTCCGCTCTGCTAAGGTCGACAGCCTGAATGGCCTGCGTCCGGAACGTGCTTGCACGGGTATCCTTGCGCGCGCTGCAATCACCGGCTTCGACCACAGGCAAGAATTGGCAACCTCATCCCTCAGCAAGCGGCTTGGCCCGACGGTAAATCATTGAGCCATGACGACAGAAGCCGTGATTTACAGGTTTTGTGCGCAGACCGACTCAGGTTTGACGCGAGAAAACAACGAAGACGCCTACAGTTTTGACGAGGCTGCGGGCGTGGCCGTCCTGGCCGATGGCATGGGTGGTTACAACGCTGGCGAAATTGCCAGCAGCATGGCCAGCAACATCATCAAGACCGAGATGAGCCGCTGGCTCACCGAGGCCGGTAGCGCCGCGTCGGTCCAGGACATGCGGCGCGCGCTGGAAATTTGTGTCAGCAACGCCAATACCGCGGTCTTCCGCGCCGCGCACGACAACAGCCACTACTCAGGGATGGGGACCACGCTCGTGGCGGGCGTGTTTCGCGGCAGCGATCTCATCATGGGGCATATTGGAGACTCGCGCTGCTACCGCCTGCGCAAGGGGGAGCTGGTCCAGATCACCCGGGATCACTCCCTGTTGCAGGAGCAGATCGATGCCGGCCTGCTGACGCCTGAGCAGGCGGCCCTGTCGATGAACAAGAATCTGGTGACACGCGCCCTCGGGGTGGATGACGCGGTGCTGCTGGAGGTCCACGAGCACGTGGTCGAGGCCGGAGATGTCTATCTGATGTGCTCCGATGGCCTGTCCGACATGGTGCGGGATGCGGACATTGCCAAGATCCTTCAGCTTCCCCTGAATCCGGATCAGCGGGCCAAGACGCTGGTGGACACGGCCAACGCCCACGGCGGAAGAGACAATATCACGGTGCTGTTGGTCCAGGTGGAGGCCGGCTCAGAAAAGCGCGGCCTGATGGCCCGATTGCTGGGAAAATAGCCGGGATATTTTTGACAAAGAGCAAAACGAATAGGAGTCGGGCATGCCGAAAATGATCGTATCGATCGACGGTGTTGTCATCAAGGAAGTGCAGCTGACCAAGGAACGCACGACCTTGGGGAGGCGGCCGTACAACGATGTGGTGATCGACAATCTGGCCGTGAGCGGCGAGCATGCAGCCCTGCAGATGAATGGCAGCGAGGTGGTGCTGGAGGACCTGAACAGCACCAACGGGACCTATGTGAACGGCAAGGCGGTCAAGAAGCAGTCCTTGCAGAACGGCGATACGATCGAGGTCGGCAAGTACAAGATCAAGTTCGTCAACGAGGCCGAAGCGCCCGGCTTTGACAAGACCATGCTGTTCAAGCCGGGCGAGACGCCGGCCGGACTGGCTTCCGTGCCGGATGTGGCCGCCCTGAACGCCTCACTGCGCGTGCTCTCGGGCACGGCTTCCGGCCGTGAAGTGCCTCTGACCAAGGCCGTCACGACGGTAGGCAAGCCCGGGGTGGCCGTGGCCTCGATCTCCCGGCGGGCCCAGGGCTATGTGGTGGCTCACGTGGAGGGGTCGGGGATTCCCCTGCTCAATGGTGCACCGATCAGTAGCGAGCCCGTCGCGCTCAAGAGCGGCGACATGATCGAGCTGGCGGGAACCAAGATGCAGTTTATCCAGAGCTGAAGGCGTGCCCGGGGCCGTCCGGGCTCCGATGCATGCGGCAGGCCTGCCATGCGCGGGCAGACGAAGGAGTGGTCATGAAGGTGCGCGTGTTGGGCTGCTCGGGCGCCATCGCCAGGGAATGCCGCACCACGTCCTTTCTGCTGGACACCGACATCCTCGTGGATGCAGGTACCGGTGTGGGCGACCTGACCCTCGACGAGATGCTGGGCATAGACCACGTCCTGCTGACGCATTCCCACCTGGACCACATCGCCGCCTTGCCCCTGATGCTGGATGCCATCGCGGCGCGGCGCACCCGGCCCGTGCAGGTTCACGCCTTGCCCGGGACCATTGCTGCGCTGCAGGCGCACATCTTCAATGACGTGATCTGGCCGGACTTCTCCCGGCTGCCCTCGGTCACCGCGCCGTTTCTGCGTTTTGTGCCGATCGAGACTGGGCAGGTACTGCCGCTGGGCGGTCGACGCATCGAAGTCCTGCCCGCCGTGCACACCGTGCCGGCCGTCGGCTACGCGGTGATGACATCACAGGCCTGCTGGGTCTTCAGTGGCGACACGGGCCCCAATCCAGCCTTCTGGGAACGCGTCAACCAGCTGAGCGTGAGCATGCTGGTGATCGAGACCGCCTTCAGCAGCCGTGAAAGCCAGCTGGCGCAGACCAGCCAGCATCTCTCGCCCGAAGTGCTGGCGGCAGAGCTTGACGGCATAGCGCCGGGCAGCAATTATCCAATCTATATCACGCACACCAAACCGGCCGAGACCGAGCTGATCATGTCCGAGATCCGGGCACTGGCTGCAGGCGGACCGACAGGAAACCGGCGGCAGCACGAGATCCGCTGGTTGCAGGCAGGACAGGAGTTTGATCTATGAGTGCCGTCATGAAACCACCGGGCGGGGGCGATTCCGGTTTCCGTGATTCCCAGCAGCCCGCAAGCGACAAGCAGGACAAGACGTTCGAGGCGCTCTTCGTGCGTCAGCTCAAGCAGGTGGTGCTGCGCATCCACGAGACCGAACATGTCGAGCAGATCATGCTCGAGGTCAGCCCGGAGATCTGCAAGCTCTTCAACGCCGATCGACTGACGCTCTACGCGATCAGCGATGACGAGACGTCCATCGTCTCCAAGATCAAGACAGGCTTGACCAGCAGCCGTGAGCTGAAGCTGCCGATCAGCCCGCAGAGCATCGCCGGCTATGTGGCCTTCAGTCGCAAGCTGCTCAATCTGGCCGATGTCTACGATGAGGAGGCCCTCAAGCAGATCCACCCGCAACTCGCCTTTTTGCAGGAAGTGGACAAGCGATCGGGTTACCGTACCAAGCAGATGCTGGTCTCGCCCATCATCGAGGGCGGCAATCTCTACGGTGTGCTGCAGGTCATCAACAACAAGGCTGACCGTCCGTTCTCCGAGCTCGACGTCAAGGGCGTGGTCCAGCTCTGCAAGACGCTGGCTACCGCCATCCGCACCCGCATGCACAAGACGGACGAGCCGCAACGGATCCGCGCCACCAAGTACGACGGGCTGGTGGCCGACGGTCTGATCACCGGCACCGAGTTGCAGGACTGCGTGCAGGAGGCCCGCAACGAAGGGCGGCCCGTGGAGCATCTGCTGATGAGCCGCCATCAGCTCACGCCTTCACAGATCGGACCGTCGCTCGCCAAGTTCTTCGGTGTGCCCTACGAGCCCTTCAATGCCGGGCGTATCCGCTCCGAAATGCTGCATGGCGCGCTCAAGCGTGAGTTCACCGAAGGCCAGGGCTGGATTCCCCTCGAAGAATCGCCCGAGGGGCTGATCATCATGTGCCTGGATCCGGAGGCCACCCGTGGCGCTCGCGTGGTGCCCCAGGTGTTCTCTCGCATCCACAAGTTTGCTTACCGGGTCACGACCCAGACGGAGTTCGAACAGACACTGGAGCAGCTGTTCGGCGCAGCCGTCGATGGCACTTCGATCGACCAGATGCTGGCCGACATGGGCGGGCCCCTGGGCAGCGACGACGAAAACGACGACTCCCTAGAGTCGGCGGCGGCCGACAACGAACTCGTCAAGTTCGTCAATAAGGTCATAGTCGACGCCTACAACCAGAAGGCTTCGGACATCCACATCGAGCCCCTGCCGGGCAAGCTCAAGACGGGCATCCGATTCCGGGTCGATGGCACCCTGATGCCCTATATCGAGGTGCCGGCCCATTTCCGCCAGGCCATGGTGACCCGCTTGAAGATCATGTGCGATCTGGATATTTCCGAGCGTCGCAAGCCCCAGGACGGCAAGATCAAGTTCAAGAAGTACGGCCCGCTGGACATCGAGCTGCGGGTGGCCACCATTCCCTCTGCCGGCGGCGTCGAAGACGTGGTCATGCGTATCCTGGCCTCGGGCGAGCCGATTCCGCTGGAGAAACTCGGGCTCACCTCGCACAACCGCCTGCGCCTGGAGAGCACGGTCAGCAAGCCCTATGGCCTGTTCTATGTCTGCGGCCCGACCGGCTCCGGCAAGACGACAACGCTGCACTCTATCCTGAAATTCCTCAACACGCCCGACACTAAGATCTGGACTGCAGAGGACCCCGTGGAAATCACGCAGAGAGGTCTGCGCCAGGTCCAGATCAACAAGAAGGCCGGCATCGACTTCGCCCTGATCATGCGGGCCTTCCTGCGCGCTGACCCGGACATCATCATGGTCGGCGAATCACGCGACAAGGAAACCGTGTCCATGGGCGTGGAAGCCTCGCTGACCGGTCACCTGGTGTTCTCCACCCTGCATACCAACTCCGCACCCGAGTCCATCACCCGTCTTCTGGACATGGGCATGGATCCGTTCAACTTCGCCGACGCCCTGCTGGGCATCCTGGCCCAGCGGCTGGCCAAGAAGCTGTGCGACTGCAAGCAGCCCTACAACCCCAACACTTCGGAAATCAACAGCTTCATCTCGGAATATTCCGAAGAACTGCGCAACACTCCGGCCTGGAAAGCCGATTTCAGCGGGGAGGCCCAGAAGCTCTACGAGGAGTGGGTGGTCAACTACGGGGAAGACGGCAAGCTGCGTTTCTACAAGCCGGTGGGTTGCGAGAAGTGCAACAACACCGGCTACAAGGGTCGTCTGGGCTTGCACGAACTTCTGATTGCGGACGACCGGATCAAGAAACTGGTTCAGGAGCGTGCCCGTGTGGCCGAGATCTTTGCCGCGGCGGTGGAAAGCGGCATGCGGACCCTGAAGATGGACGGCATGGAGAAGATCATGCTGGGCATGACCGATCTAAAGCAGGTCCGGCAGGTTTGCATCAAATGACAGGCTTGTCCGGACAAAAATGTCAGCAAACAGACCGACACAGACAGAAGTGGTGAACTGCGCGGCCTTTTCCGGTGTTTACAGTGCGGAAAAGCGGAATTTTTCACGCTGGCTGGCTGGCACGGAAACTGCACTATACGTTGGCCTGCAGTTCGGCTGCAGCCACTTTTAACCAAGGAGTTCTTCATGAAGCGTTCTATCCAAAAGGGTTTCACCCTGATCGAACTGATGATCGTGGTTGCGATCATCGGTATCTTGGCCGCCGTCGCTCTGCCGGCTTATCAGGACTACACCATTCGTGCCAAGGTGTCGGAAGTTGTTCTGGCTGCATCGCAGTGCCGGACCAGTGTGACTGAGGTGTATCAGTCTACAAGCACCGCAGCCTCACTTCCGGTTGGCGGAGCTTGGGGCTGTGAGTTCGCTACTGGCGCGAGCGTCGGACCGACCAAGTATGTGGGCGCGGTTCAAACCAGCGAGCGGGGCGACGTCCGTATCACGGTTATTGGTCTTGCGCCCTCCATTCCGGCTACCGGCTCTTATGTGTTCCTCTCTCCTCAACTCAATTCCGCTAACCAAGTGGCTGGCTGGGAATGTGGCCCGGGTGGCTCGATGCCGGCCAAGTATCTGCCTGGCTCTTGCCGATCGACGACCATCACTACGACCGGCACTTTTGCTCCCTAAACCAACTTTGTTGGTTTGAAGATCAAAGGGCTCTTCGGAGCCCTTTTCCGTTTGATTATCAGCAACTGAGGCGCCTATGGCGGCACTAGTCTTCGGGGTACTTCTTTGTATAGGGTGGTGGTGGCCGGATCATTTTGCGCCATGGTTGGCATTCCATAACGAAGTGTTCGTTTTTCTGGCCTTAGTTGTTGGCCTCGGAATTAGTCTTTGGGAGACGAGGGGTGAGATTGTCGCGATAAGGAGAGGGGCGGGAGTGTATCTCTCAGCATTTCTCATCGCTATCGCTACCTTACAGTGGTTGGGTGGATTGTTGCCGTTTATCGGTGATCTGGTGTTGGTCATACTTTACTTGTGCGGTGCCGCGCTCGCCTGGGAAATGGGCCGCATGTGGGCCGCTTCGTCGGAGCACAAACAGTTCTCTGCTCTCGACAGCTTGGCACTGACATTCTCAGCGGGAGCTACACTTTCGGCATTGATTGCATTGATTCAATGGGCCGGGCAGGAGGAATCATGGATGCCTTGGGTGATGCCGGCAGCGCATAGCATGCGAGCAATTGCCAACCTTGCTCAGCCAAACCAGTTATCTACTTTGTTGATTATGGGGATGATCGCGACGGCGGTGATGTACGACCGCGAACGATTAAGCGGGCGGGTAGCCGCACTTTTACTTGTCGTTCAAACCTTGGTGCTTGTACTGACGCAGTCGCGCACCGGCATGGTAGTCGTGCTCACACTTGTCGCGTTTGCCCCATGGATCACAGGCTCTTCGCTGCGCTTGCGTTGGTGGATGGTGTTGGCTTGGGGACTATCGTTTCTAATATTGACCGTCGCCTACCAAGAATTGGGATATCACGCAAACAAGGCCGCCATTGGCACAGAGCAGGTATTTCAGGTGGGGCTGCGCCCCTTGTTGTGGCACCAGTTTGGCGTGGCGCTATTGGAGGCGCCGTGGTTGGGTTACGGCTGGCTGCAGACGATTCGGGCGCAGCAAGAGGGCGCGCTTGCCATCACGGGTCTAGAACAGGGTATCTACACACACAACCATTTGCTGGACTTGGCAATCTGGCTAGGACTACCTTGTGCGCTGCTAGTGTTAGTGGCCGGAGCCAGGTGGATCTGGCTTCGGAGGCGAAAATTTGGTAATAAAGCCGTACGCTGGTGCACCCTCTGGCTGCTTCCTCTTGGAGCCCATGCGATGTTGGAGTTTCCCTTGGCATATGCCTACTTTCTGTTCCCTGCAGCAGTGATCGTTGGGATGGTTGATTACTGGACAGAGCCTTCGCGACAGCAAACCGACGAAAGACAGCCGATTAAGTCGAGAATAAACAAATGGCAGCTTCCTTTAACATTGGTTGTGTATGCCAGTCTGTCCATAGTAGTGTCATACGAGTATTTGCAGGCAGAGGAAGATTTTCGCGTTGCCCGCTTTGAGAACCGTAATCTGGGTCAGACACCTGCGACCTATGAGATACCCAAATTCTTGCTGTTGGATCAGCTGGAGGCTGCGTTAAGGGCCATGCGTCTAAAGGCTAAACGCGGAATGCCAGAAGAGGATATCCAAATGCTGGGCCGGGCAGCGGCTCGCTATCCCTGGCTACCGTTGCAATATCAATACACCTTGGCCTTAGCTTTGAATGGGGAGCAAGAGAAAGCAGCAAAGCAGCTGCGAGTGATGAAGGGTCTCTTTGGTGAGAAGGTCTTCGCGGACGTGTTGCTCGACTTTTTAAGTTTAAAGCAGGAGAAGTATCCAGAACTCGCCGAAGTAACGCTACCCGAGTAAGCAACACAAAATCAATAGAGTGCCGGGTCTGGATGAGGATAGACCCATCAGCTAGCCGAGAGATGGCTCCCGGATTTGCCACCATGCTTTTCTAGTAAGCGGACACCGGTTATCGTCATCCAGCGGTCTGCAGCCTTACACATATCGTAGATGGTCAATAGAGCCATCTGAGCGGCGGTAAGAGCTTCCATCTCGACACCCGTTGGTCCAATGGTTTCAGCTGTGGCAACGCAAGCTACATGCGCAGGCGTAACTGCTGTGTTGGGTTGAATAGAAAATGCCACAGTAACTCGAGTCAGCGAGATAGGATGACAAAGAGGAATCAACTCGCTGGTCTTCTTCGCCGCCATGATGCCCGCAACCCGCGCGATTCCGAGCACATCTCCCTTCTTGGCCGTCCCGGATTCGATCAGCGCCAGCGTCTCGGGTAGCATCTCGATCCGTCCAGTGGCCACGGCAACGCGGTGGGTGCTTGCTTTTCCGCCGACGTCCACCATATGGGCCTGGCCTTGGGCATCGAAGTGGGTCAAAGTGCTCATGAAAATTCCCGGGTTATCCAAATCTCTACACAATTCGCGCATCATACGAGCATGACGCACACCCTCGCCTTGAACTGGAAAGACAGGTTGCGTGCCAGCGGCATCCACCTGGGCATCAGCCTCCTGATTGCAACGCTGGCCGCTGGGCTAGTGTTCGCGCTCTGGTATCCCTACCCTTATCGGGAGATCTCGGGAGGGCGGGAGTTATTCCTAATCATAGTGGCCGTCGACGTCGTGCTCGGACCGCTAATCACGCTGGCCGTGTTCAATCGCAGCAAGCCGCGCGGCGAGCTGGTGCGGGACCTGGGGATTGTGGGGCTGATCCAGCTAGCCGCTCTGATCTACGGCCTCTGGACTGTATCGGTAGCGCGGCCTGTGCACCTGGTGTTCGAGTTTGATCGTCTCCGGGTAATCCATGCGATCGACGTCCCAGAGGAGATGCTGTCACAGGCTCCGCCCGGTGTGAGCGCCATGCCGCTGACGGGCCCCACTTTGCTGGCGGTACGTTCTTTCCGGGATGCAGGTGAGGAGGCAACCGCGACCCTGGTGGCCTTGCAAGGCTTGCATCTCAGTGCCCGACCGGATCTCTGGCAAGGCTATGAGCAGGCCCGGCCACGCGTGCTTGTTGCGGCCAAGCCTGCCGGAGAACTCAAGCGACGCTTTCCCAAGCAGGTGGTCGAGATTGATGAAGCTATCGCACAGTCCGGGCGTCCTGAAAGTGCGTTGAAGTATCTGCCGGTAGCGGCGCGCAAATCTTTCTGGACCGCATTACTCGATGCAGAGAGCGCTGAAATACGTGGCTTTATTCCGCTGGATTCGTTTTGAAGCCTCGCAAAGAACTTCTTCTCAGGCTATCTTTCTGGGCTTTGGTGGCCGCGCAGTTGATCCTGCCCGTCTCCGCGCAAAGCTCCTTGCCGGCCCTAGGTGACGGCGCCGAAATGAGCAGCAGTGCCGAGCGCCAGCTCGGCGACCGCATCGTGCGCGAGCTCTACCGATCCCCCGACTATCTCGACGATGCCATCCTGGGCGACTATGTGCAGGGCATCTGGTTGCGGCTGATGGAGGCCGCCCGTACGCGTGGCGAGCTCTCCCCCGAGCTGGAGGAGCGTTACGCCTGGGACGTGCTGCTGGGGCGAGATCGCAGCGTCAATGCCTTTGCCCTGCCCGGGGGCTATATGGGCGTGCATCTGGGCCTGATTGCCGTGGTCAGCAGCGAGGATGAGCTGGCGTCCGTGCTGGCGCACGAACTGAGCCATGTGACCCAGCGCCATATCGCCCGCATCATCAGCCGCCAGGGCAACCAGGCGCCGTGGCTGCTGGGCGCCATGATCCTTGGGGCCCTGGCGGCGGCGAGCAATCCGAGCGCGGCCGGGGCCATGATCGTCGGCGGTCAGGCGGCGGCCGTCCAGGGTCAGCTCAATTTCTCGCGCGACATGGAGCGGGAGGCGGACCGGGTCGGTTACAGCGTGATGACCCAGGCGGGCTTCGACCCGCGTGGCTTCGTGGGCATGTTCGAGAAGCTGCAGCAGGCCAACCGCTTCAACGACACGGGCGCCTTTCCCTATCTGCGCAGCCACCCGCTGACCACGGAGCGTATTGCCGACATGCAGGTCCGGCAACAGTTGCTCCCGGTTGCGCCTGCACGTCCCCTGACCACGCTGCACGCGATGATGGCGGCCCGGGCGCGGATCCTGGCGAATCCGGAGGTCGACAGCCTGCGGCAGGCCCTGGGCCAGGCGGAGGCGCCGGCCTACGCCACACTCTCGCCTGCCCAGCAGGCCGGCGTGTTGTACGCCGCCGTTCTGGCCGCGCGTGGCCTGCGTGAGTTCGAAGCAGCCCGGCGCTGGCAGGATCGGCTGCAGGCCCGCGTGGCCCAGGACGCAACGGCCGCCTATCAGGCCCGCTTGCTGGCGGCCGAACTGGCGCTGGCGATGGATGATTCGCGACGGGCCAGGGAACTGCTGGGGGCGTCGGCTTTCGGACCTTCGGCCCAGCAGCCGCGCGCATGGGTGCTGCTGCGGGCCAGCGCCTGGACCCAGGGCGGGCAGGCGCGTGAGGCCGCCGAGCAGTTGCAGGTCTGGTTGGCGGGCAGGCCGCGCGACGCGCAGGCCTGGCAATTGCTCTCCGCGGCCTACACGGCGCAGGGGCGGACCCTGCAGGCGGTGCGTGCCGAGGCCGAGGCCCATGCCGCGCGGCTGGACTACGCCGCTGCCCGTGACCGGCTCAAGGCAGCCCAGGAGCTGGCGCGGCAGGGCGGCGCCGTCGACCATATCGAGGCGTCCATCATCGACACCCGCAGCCGGCAGATCGAATCACTGCTGAGGGAACAGGCGCTCGAGCGCTGAGTCGATCACCAGGCTGAAGATCGAATACAGCAGGGAACCCAGCAGGGCCGCCGTGAAGTCACGGACCTGAAAGCCGTCCAGCACTGTGGCCGCAGCCCAGAACAGCAGGGCGTTGATCACGAAAAGAAACAGCCCCATGGTCACCAGTGTCACGGGCAGCGTGAGCAGGATGAGGACGGGGCGCAAAAAGATGTTGAAGAGGCCGATCACGACAGCGGCCAGCAAGGCCGCGCCGAAGCCTTGCACCTCGACGCCGGTATAGAGATAGGTCAGCGCCAGCAGTGCCGTGGCACTCAGCAGCCATTTCGCCAGGAGTTTCATGGCGGCCGAGCATAGCACCGGCAGCCGGCAGGCCCCCGGCGCGGACGGCCAGGCGTTCAGGCGGCCTGTGCAGACTGGGCGCGAGTCTTCCACCAGCCAACGGCCAGCACACCGGCAACGGTGGTCACGTAGAGCGCCCAGCGCAGCGGAGCGTTCGCGTCAAACACGGCGTCGAGCAGGGACTCGTTGACGATCATCTTGGCCGCGGTGAAGGCCAGCACGGCTGCGCCGAGCTGGATGATCACCGGGAAGCGCTCAACCAGCTTGAGCACCACCTTGCTGCCGAAGATCACGATGGGCACGCTGATGAGCAGGCCCAGCACCACCAGGTCCATGGAGCCTTGAGCTGCGCCGGCCACACCGAGCACGTTGTCCACGCCCATGAGCGCATCGGCCACGATGATGGTCTTCATCGCACCCCAGAAGGTGGTGGCTACCGGGCCGTCATGCTCACCGTTGTCCTGGTCGGCCAACAGCTTGTAGGCAATCCAGACCAGGCCCAGGCCGCCCACCAGCATCAGGCCCGGGATCTTGAGCAGCCAGACCACGCCCAGCGTCATGACCGAGCGGACGGCGATGGCACCGACCGTGCCCCAAATGATGGCCTTGCGTTGCAGCTGCGGGGGCAGGTTGCGTGCAGCCAGGGCGATGACGATGGCGTTGTCGCCAGCGAGCACCAGGTCGATCAGGATGATGGCCAGCAGCGCGGACCACCAGGGGGTGGAAAACAATTCCATGAAGTAACTCCGGTTGATGTCGTTATCAGGCCGGCACAGGCAGGTCGTACAGACACGGCAGCAGGGTGCGGGTGGTGCTTCGACGGACCTGTCACGGCTCCAGTCGAAGGTCTTGCCCGGCAAGACGCGATGGCGTCGGCTGCCCAGCAAGCCGGAGGCCGCACGGGCCACGTATTGACGACTGGCTGATGGGCGCGACGGCATGAGTGACCGGCGCGCACGGAAGCTACTCCCCTTCGGGACACAGATTAGACCATGTGACCCATAGGCTCTCACCTCCTGGGGATTTCGCAGGGGCCGGGCCCACGAGCGGGCCGGCGGCTATGATCTTGCTCCCCATGCCAGGCATCCACATCACCGACATCGAAGCGGCCATCAACCACTGGCGCGAGCGCGAGCCCTCGCCGGATGGCATCACCCTGGCCCGGCCCGTGCGGGCCCTGGCCGAGATCTACGCCCTGATGGTCTATTTCCGCGAACAGGAGGCCGACGCGCGCAGCATGCCGCGTGCAGCCTACGAGGCCTGGCTGGCATGGTACGAGACCACGCCGGACACGCCCTGCATTGCCATCTGTTCGACGAGCCAGGGCGATCCGGTCTGCAAGGGCTGCGGGCGGACCTTTGACGAAGTCCAGCACTGGCCCGAGCTGAGCCCGGCTGAAAAGCGCCAGACCTGGCGCCGCATCACCTTGCACGGTGATGCGTGGCGCTTCAACCGTTATGCCGAGCGGGCCGCAGAACGCGGGCCCGAACCCGCCGCAGCCTGACTCATTTCCAGCGCAGCGGCTCCACGTCCACCTGCTGGCGGCCGTTGCCCAGCATCAGCGTACCTTCCTGGATCGTGGCCTGCAGCTGCATGCTGCGTTCAGCCAGGGCGGCCAAGGCCTGCGAGGCTTCGCTGGGCACACGCCAGACCTGCAGCTTGTCCAGGCGCGTGAGCTTGTTCTCGATGCCGCGCCACCAGACCTCGGCGGCGTGGGCGAAGCAGTAGACCACCACCGCATCTGATTTGCTGCAGGCCTTGGCCAGGGGCTTGTCCTCGGGCTGGCCGACTTCAATCCACAGGCGGGTCTGCCCCGTGTAATCGCGCAGCCAGGCGTCGGGCTCATCGGGGTCGGACAGGCCGGCACCGAAGGCCAGGGTACCGTCCCCGCCAAGCTCGGTCTGCAGGCGGTGCGCCTGCAGGGCCAGTGCGACGAGGCGGATCATCATGCGCTCATCGGTTTCGCTCGGGTGGCGTGCCAGCGTCAGCGCATGGTCGGCGTAGTAGCCGTGGTCGATGTCGGCGATCTGCAGATTGGCCTTGAAGATGGTGGATTTGATGGCCATAGGTGCAGTAGAAAAGAGGGGAAGTTTGCGCGGAACGCCGCGGAACCGGCCTGGCCGGGCCGCTGGCGTTGTCCCCTTCAGGGGGAAGCGGCGTCAGCCGCTCAGGGTGTCACACTCTTTTCGCCAATTCAGCCGCCTTGCCCGTGTAGCTGCCCGGTGTCATGGCCAGCAAGCGCTGCTTGTCGGCTTCGGGGATCTCCAGGCTGCGGATCAGCGCATGCAGGTCGGCGGCGGTCACGGTCTGGCCGCGTGTGACTTCCTTGAGCTTCTCGTAGGCGCCGGCCACCCCGTAGCGGCGCATCACGGTCTGAATGGGTTCGGCCAGCACTTCCCAGGAGGCGTCGAGGTCGGCCGCCAGGGCCTCGCTGTTGAGTTCCAGCTTGTTCAGGCCTACGCTCAGTGACTGGTACGCCAGCGCGGCGTAGCCCAGGGCGACGCCCATGTTGCGCAGCACGGTGGAATCGGTCAGATCCCGCTGCCAGCGGCTGACGGGCAGCTTTTCGCTGAGGTGGCGCAGCAGGGCATTGGCCAGGCCCAGATTGCCTTCGGCATTCTCGAAGTCGATCGGGTTGACCTTGTGCGGCATGGTCGAGGAGCCGATCTCGCCGGCCTTGAGGCGCTGCTTGAAGTAACCCAGGGAGACATAGCCCCAGACGTCGCGCGAGAAGTCGACCAGGATGGTGTTGGCGCGCGCGATGGCGTCGAACAGCTCGGCCATGTAGTCGTGCGGCTCGATCTGGATGCTGTAGGGCTGGAAGCTCAGACCCAGGCCCAGCGGTTCGGGCGTTTCCACGACCTTCTTGGCGAACGCTTCCCAGTCGAAGTCGGGCCAGGCGGCCAGGTGGGCGTTGTAATTGCCCACGGCGCCGTTCATCTTGCCCAGGATCTTCACGGCGGCAATGCGGTCGCAGGCCGTCTGCAGGCGCACCACCACGTTGGCGATCTCCTTGCCCACGGTGGTCGGGCTGGCGGTCTGGCCATGGGTGCGACTGAGCATGGGCACCGCGGCATAGGCCTGGGCCATGTCACGCAGCTTGACCAGCAGCTTGTCCAGGGCCGGCAGGACCACGGTGTCACGTGCGCTGCGCAGCTGCAGGGCGTGGCTGGTGTTGTTGATGTCCTCGCTGGTGCAGGCGAAGTGCACGAACTCGCTGGCCTTCTGCAGTTCGGGCCGGGCCTCGAACTTGGACTTGATCCAATATTCCACGGCCTTGACGTCGTGGTTGGTGGTCTTCTCGATCTCCTTGATGGCGTTGCCATCGGTCTCGGAGAAGTTCTTGACCAGATTGAGCAGGTACGTTCGCGCGCCGGGCGACAGCGGCGGGAATT
Source organism: Burkholderiaceae bacterium (assembly GCA_019746735.1). GTDB lineage: Bacteria > Pseudomonadota > Gammaproteobacteria > Burkholderiales > Burkholderiaceae_C > Hylemonella. The sequence continues at coordinate 16,096 of JAIERT010000202.1, forward strand.
CCTGGAAGCCGGCGTCGCTGAGTGCGATGAACCAGGCCACTTCGACCTGGACGCGGCGGTGCATATAGCCCTGTTCGCTCATCAAAGGACGCAGCGGGGCCAGCTTGGCGGCATAGCGCCCGTCCAGCGGAGACAGGGCCGAAATGGTGGAAAACGTCATGCCCGGATTGTAGTTGGGGCGCCTGTCGGACAGCCGGGGGACACCGGCGCAGGTGGGTGTCGTTAAAATCGGCCCCCCTGGAACTTCCGGAAGACCCATGAAACTGATCGGTTCCCACACCAGTCCTTACGTGCGCAAGGTGCGCATCGTGATGGCCGAAAAGAAGCTCGATTACACCTTTGTGCTGGAGGATGTGTGGTCCGACCAGACCCGTATCGTCGACGCCAATCCCCTGGGCAAGATTCCCTGCCTGATCATGGAAGGTGGCGAGGCGTTGTTTGATTCGCGCGTCATCGTCGAGTATCTGGACACCCTCTCGCCCGTGGGCAAGCTGATCCCGCCGGTGGGCCGCGAGCGCGCTGAGGTCAAGACCTGGGAGGCCTTGGCCGACGGCCTGATGGACGCGGCCCTGCTCGCGCGCATGGAAGCCGTCTGGCCCAAGCGCACCGAAGAACAGCGCAGCCAGGCCTGGATCGATCGCCAGCTGGGCAAGATCGATGCCAGCCTGCAGGCCATGAGCCGAGGGCTCGGTGACAAGCCCTTCTGCGCCGGCATCCATTTCAGCCTGGCCGATGTGGCCGTGGGTTCGGCCCTGGGCTATCTGGACTTCCGCTTCCCCCAGGTGGCTTGGCGCGACGCCCACCCCAATCTGGTGCGCTTGCAGGACAAGCTCATGCAGCGGGCCAGTTTCACGGACTCCCTGCCGCGCTGAGACGGCCTCGGTCAGCATTTCCCAGCCCGGCGTACGGCTACAGCGCCGTGTCAGGCGGGTGTCAAACCGTCCCCCTAGAATCAGGCCGAATCCGAAGGAGCGCCCATGCTTTATCCCGAACTGTTCAAGCAACTGGAAGCCGTGCGCTGGGACATGGAGAAGGACATCCCCTGGGATCAGTTCGACGCCAGCAAACTCAGCGACGAGCAGGCCCAGACCATCAAGATGAACGCCATCACCGAGTGGGCGGCGCTGCCGGCCACCGAGATGT
>JAIERT010000004.1 GCA_019746735.1 Burkholderiaceae bacterium
GCCTGCACATCCACACCGTGCCGACGCTGCATTTCCTGTTCGACCGCACCACCGAGCGTGCGGCCGACATGAATGCCCTGATCGCGCAGGCCGTCGCATCGCGTTCCAAAAACGAGGATTGAAGATGCACGCGCCACGCACCAGGGTGCAACGGCGCCCTGTGCATGGGGTGCTCTTGCTGGACAAACCGCTCGGACTCTCGAGCAACCAGGCCTTGCAGAAGGCCAAGTGGTTGCTGCGCGCCGAAAAGGCGGGCCATACCGGCACCCTCGATCCCCTGGCCACGGGCGTGCTGCCCATCTGCTTCGGCGCCGCCACCAAATTCAGCCAGCTGCATCTGGATGCGGACAAGACCTACGAGACCACGGTGCGCCTGGGCGTGCGCACGAGCACGGCCGATGCGGAAGGGGAGGTCATCGAGACCCGACCCGTGGAGTGCACGCCGGGCCAGGTGGTCGAGGTGCTGGACCGGTTCATGGGGACGATCCGTCAGGTGCCCCCCATGCACAGCGCTCTGAAGAAGGACGGCAAGGCCCTGTACGAATATGCCCGCGAGGGCGAAACCGTGGAACGCGAGCCGCGCGAGGTGACCATCCATGAACTGGAACTGCTGGACATGCAGCTCCAGGGCGAGGCGCCCTTCCTGCGCCTGCGTGTGAGCTGCAGCAAGGGCACCTATATCCGGACCCTGGGCGAGGATATCGCCGAGGCCCTGGGCTGCGGCGGGCACCTGGTGGCGCTGCGCCGTGTGGCCACCGGCGCCTTCGAGCAGGGCCAGTGCGTCACGCTGGAAGGCCTGGAGTCCCTGGACGAGACGGCGCGCCCTGCGCGGCTCAAGCCCGTTGAGACGCTGCTGGCAGGTCATGCCGCCGTCACGCTGGACGCCGAGAATGCCGGGCGTTTCCTCAGCGGCCTGCGCCGCCGTGGCAGCTGGCCCGATACCGACCAAGTGGCTGTCTATGGCAGCCAACCCCACGCCTTGCTGGGCACCGCCCACGTCAAGGCTGGCGAACTCATACCCGGGCGCCTGTTGAGCCCGATCGAAATCCAACAAATCCTGGAAAGCCAATCATGAGCACGAAACAGATCCGCAATATCGCCATCATCGCCCACGTCGACCACGGCAAGACCACCATGGTGGACCAGCTGCTGCGCCAGTCCGGCACCTTTGCCGAGCACGAGAAGGTGGTCGACACCGTGATGGACAACAACGCCATTGAAAAGGAACGTGGCATCACCATCCTGGCCAAGAACTGCGCCGTCAGCTGGAAGGGCACGCACATCAACATCGTCGACACGCCCGGCCACGCCGACTTTGGCGGCGAAGTGGAACGCGCCCTGTCCATGGTGGACGGCGTGCTGCTGCTGATCGACGCCCAGGAAGGCCCGATGCCGCAAACGCGTTTCGTCACGAAAAAAGCGCTGGCGTTGGGGCTGAAGCCCATCGTGGTGGTGAACAAGGTCGACAAGCCGGGTGCCAATCCCGACAAGGTGGTCAACGCCGCCTTCGACCTGTTCGACAAGCTGGGTGCCAACGACGAGCAGCTGGACTTCCCGGTGGTCTACGCCTCGGGCATCAATGGCTGGTCTTCGCTGGAAGAGGGCGCGCCGGGCGAGCAGTGGGGCCCCGACATGTCGGCCCTGTTCGACACCGTGCTCAAGCACGTCCCTTCCCAGAAGGGTGATCCGGCCGCGCCGCTGCAGCTGCAGATTTCGGCCCTCGATTTCTCCACTTTCGTGGGCCGCATCGGGGTCGGTCGCATCAGCCAGGGCACGATCAAGCCGGCCATTGACGTGCTGGTGATGGAAGGCCCGGACGGCAAGACCGTCAAGGGCCGCATCAACCAGGTGCTGACCTTCCAGGGTCTGGACCGTGTGCAGACCACCGAAGCCGGTCCCGGCGAAATCGTGCTGATCAACGGCATCGAGGACATCGGCATCGGCGTCACCATCACCGACCCGGCCAAGCCTGCACCGCTGCCCATGCTCAAGGTCGACGAGCCGACCCTGACCATGAACTTCTGCGTCAACACCAGTCCGCTGGCCGGCCGCGAAGGCAAGTTCGTGACCAGCCGCCAGATCTGGGACCGCCTGCAGAAGGAACTGCAGCACAACGTGGCCCTGCGTGTGAAGGAAACCGACGAGGAAGGCGTCTTCGAAGTGATGGGCCGCGGTGAACTCCACCTGACCATCCTGCTGGAAAACATGCGCCGCGAAGGCTACGAGCTGGCCGTGTCCAAGCCGCGCGTGATGTTCAAGGAAATCAATGGCGAGAAGTACGAGCCCATCGAAATGGTCACGGCTGATATCGAAGAGCAGCACCAGGGCGGCGTGATGCAGGCCCTGGGTGAGCGCAAGGGTGAGCTGGTGAACATGGAGCCGGACGGTCGCGGTCGTGTGCGCCTGGAATACCGCATCCCGGCCCGTGGCCTGATCGGCTTTTCCAACGAGTTCCTGAACCTGACCCGTGGTTCCGGCCTGATCTCCAACATCTTCGACGGCTACGAGCCGCACAAGGGCGAGATCGGCGGCCGCAAGAACGGCGTGCTGATCTCCATGGACGCCGGTGAAATCTTCACCTACGCCCTGGGCAAGCTGGACGACCGCGGCCGCATGTTCGTCAAGGCCAACGACCCGGTGTACGAGGGCATGATCGTCGGCATCCACAACCGCGACAACGACCTGGTGGTCAACGCCACCCGCACCAAGCAGCTGACCAACTTCCGTGTCAGCGGCAAGGAGGACGCGATCAAGATCACCCCCCCGATCGAGTGCACGCTGGAGTACGGCGTGGAATTCATCGAGGACGATGAGCTGGTCGAGATCACGCCCAAGTCCATCCGTCTGCGCAAGCGTTTCCTGACGGAGAACGAGCGCAAGCGCGCCGGGAAGAACTTGTAACCCCCTGAGTCGGCCTGCGGCCGCCTTCCCCCTGAAAGGGGGACGACGCCAGTGGCCCGGCGAGGCCCGTTCCACTGCGTCCCCCGATTGAAGACCGGGCTGACCCATACCACTGCGACATGAAACTCACCCACCGGCGCGCGATCTGGCTGATGGTGGCGGTGACCCTGATGTGGTCCATCGCCGGTGTCGTCACGCGCCAGCTGGAGGCGGCACGCAGCTTCGAGGTCACGTTCTGGCGCAGCTTGTTCACGGGTCTGAGCCTGCTGGTGATCCTGCCGCTGTGGCGCGGGCCGGCGCAGGTCTGGCACCAGCTCCACACGGCGCCGGCCGCGCTCTGGTGGTCCGGGCTGTGCTGGTGCTTCATGTTCACCTCCTTCATGCTGGCACTGACCATGACCAGCGTGGCCGCCGTGCTGGTGATCTCCTCGCTCAACCCGCTGTTCACCGCCCTGCTGGCCTGGGTCTTCCTGCGCCAGCGCATCGCGCCCCATACCTGGGGGGCCATCGTGCTGGCCGGCGCGGGTATGACCTGGATGTTCGGTGGTCAGCTGGGAGGCGAGGGCGGTGCGGGCCTGCTGGTGGCGCTGTGCGTCCCCCTGAGTGCCGCCGTCAACTGGATCGTGGTGCAGCATGCCCATGCTCAGGGCGATGATGTGGATCTGATCCCCTCGGTGCTGGTCGGCGGCATCCTGTCCGCACTGCTGACCCTGCCGCTGGCCCTCCCGCTGCAGGCCACGGCCCATGACGTGGGCCTGCTGGCCCTGCTGGGTGTGGTGCAGCTGGCGCTGCCCTGTACGCTACTGGTGGTCTGTGCACGGGCGCTGAAGGCACCCGAGATCTCGCTGCTCGCGCAGCTGGAGATCCTGTTTGGCATCCTGCTGGTCTGGATCTTCGCTGGCGAGCGCCCCGCCACGGCGGTGTTGCAGGGGGGGGCGCTGGTGCTGCTGGCCTTGCTGATGAACGAAGGATTGAACTGGAAGAAGAGACGATGAGCCTGAATATTGCCTGCGCTTGCCCCGAGGTCGAGACCGAAGTCCGTGGCCGACTGGGTTGCATCACGCTGAACCGCCCCCGCGCGCTCAATGCCTTGTCCCTGCCCATGATCCGCGCGCTGGCTGCCGCCCTGCTGGCCTGGCGCGAAGACCCGGCCATCGAGGCCGTGGCCATTCGCGGCATGGGCAAGGAAGGACCCTTTGGCGCCTTCTGTGCGGGCGGCGACATCCGCTTCTTCCACCAGGCCGTGCTGCGCGGCGATGCCGCGCTCGAGGATTTCTTCACCGAGGAATACGCGCTCAATCACCTGATCCACCACTACCCCAAACCCTACATTGCCTTCATGGATGGCGTGGTCATGGGCGGCGGCATGGGCATCAGCCAGGGCGCACAGCTGCGTATCGTCACGCCGCGCACGAAGATGGCCATGCCCGAGACCAATATCGGTCTGTTCCCCGATGTCGGGGGCGGCTGGTTCCTCGCGCAGACCCCTGGCCACGGTGGCGAGTGGCTGGCCCTGACGAGCGAGGTGGTGGGCGCAGGGGATGCACTGGCCCTGCAGCTGGCCGATATCTGCTTCGACGCGGCCCGTCTGGCCGAGGCCTGGGATGCCCTGGCCGGGCAAGTCCGCTTTGACGCCCCCAGCCTGCAGGCCTGGCAGCAGGCTTATGTCGCCCCGGCGCCCGCGGCGACGCTGCCACTGGACACCATCGCACGCTGCTTTGCAGCCCGCTCGGTGCTGGGCATCGTCCAGGCGCTGGAGCAAGAACCGGGGGAGTGGGCTGCGACGACCTTGCAGGCCCTGCGCACGCACTCGCCGCTGATGCTGGAAGTGACCTTGGAGCAGATTCGCCGTGGCGCCAGCATGACCCTGGCCGATGAACTGCGCATGGAGCGCGACATGGTGCGCCATTGCTTCAACACGCGTCACCTCGAACGTTACATGAGCGCCACCGACACGATGGAAGGCATACGCGCCCTGGTCATCGACAAGGACCGGCAGCCGAAATGGAACCCGGCGCAGCTGGAGGATGTCACGCCCGAGATGGTGGCCGGCTTCTTCGTCTCGCCCTGGCCCCTGCATGCGCATCCGCTGCGCGACTTGACCTGAGCCGTCCGCCCGCCGGGCCCGCCTAGCGGTTGCGGCCCTTGAGCGCGCGCTCGACCTCGCGCTTGCCCTCGCGTTCCTTGATGGTGTCGCGCTTGTCGTGCTCGGCCTTGCCCTTGGCCAGGCCGATCTCGCACTTCACCTTGCCGTTCTTCCAGTGCAGGTTGAGGGGCACCAGGGTGTAGCCCTTCTGCTCGACCTTGCCGATCAGGCGCTTGATCTCGTCCTTCTTGAGCAGCAGCTTCTTGGTCCGCACGGCATCGGGCCGGACATGGGTGGAGGCGGTCTTGAGCGGGTTGATCTGGCAGCCGATGATGTACATCTCACCGTCGCGGATCACGACGTAACCGTCGGTCAGCTGGACCTTGCCCTCGCGCACGGCCTTGACCTCCCAGCCCTCCAGCACCATGCCGGCCTCGAAGCGTTCCTCGATGAAGTAGTTGAAGACGGCTTTCTTGTTGTCGGCGATGCGGGCGGGTGTATCGGGTTTTTTGGCCATGGAGAGGAGGTGGGGGCGTACCGCAAACTTACAATGTGCGGAGGCTGAGCGTATGCCAGCCCTGCATTCTATGAAAACTGTTCACAAGTCCGTCCTGATCTGGTACAGCCCACAGGAAATGTACGAACTGGTCACCGGTGTGGCCGACTACCCCCAGTTCCTGCCCTGGTGCGATCACGCCAGGGTGCTCGAAGCCCACGATGGCGGCGTGACGGCCGAGGTGGGCATCGCTTTCAGCGGCATCCGCCAGACCTTCACCACACGCAACACCCATCTGCCCGGGAGCGCGGTGAAGATGCAGCTGGTCAACGGGCCTTTTTCCCAGCTCGACGGTCACTGGTCCTTCACGCCTGTGGGCCAGGGACAGCAGCGCGCCTGCAAGGTCGAGCTGGTGCTGAACTACGGATTTTCCAACGCCCTGCTGAGCAAGCTCGTCGGTCCGGTCTTTGACAAGATCGCCGCCAGCCTGGTCGATGCCTTCGTCAAGCGGGCTGAGCAGGTTTACGGGACCTGAGGCGGGCATGCAGATCGTCCTGGCTTACGCTGCGTCTGCGCGCGAGGTCCACGAGGTCGCCCTGGAACTGCCCGCGGGGACGACCGTTGGCCAGGCGCTGGCCGCGAGCGGATGGCTCGAACGCTATCCGGAGATCGATACAGCTTCTTTGGGGGTCTGGGGGCGCAAGGCCTCGCTCGAAAAGCCCTTGCGGGCGGGCGACAGGGTGGAAATCTATCGCCCCCTGCGAGTCGACCCCAAGGTGGCCAGGCGCGAGCGCTTTGCGAAGCAGGGCGCCGGGACGGCCGGTTTGTTCGCCAGGCGCCGGTCTGGGGCCAAGGCGGGCTACTGAGCCGACCCGAGTTGTGTCCCTCAGCGGCAGTTTTCGTTGATGATGGTCTGCAGCCGCTGGCTCTCGGCCGCTAGGCCACCTTCGTCAAGAAATTCGCGTTCACCTTTTTCGTTAATGCGCGCGATCCGGGCACCGGAGTCGATCCCCGTCTTGGCCTTCTGAGCCCGGCTGCAGTTCTCGGCGCGGATGCGGGCGTTGCGCTCTTCCTCTTCCTTGCGTTTGGCCGCCTCGGCGGCCTCAGCCTGCTTGCGTTTTTCCTGCAGGCTCTTGTCGACGCCCGCTTGGGGCGCCGCTGCGGCAGCGGGGGCGGGGGCGGAAGGCGCCGCCGGTGCGGGCAGGGCGGAGCCGCGGCTGCCTGGCCGCTTGAGGATGTTCTTGTCAGGCACATGGGCCGGCGGTGGGCGGTCGCTGAAGACCTTGCGGCCATCCTCGTCCAGCCATTGCCATTGAGCGCTGGCCGTCAGTGCGTATAGGCAGGCGGCCAGGACGATGAGGGGGCGGATCATGTTCATGCCCGCAGTGTAGCGCCGTGGCGCCGCTTTTCCGGTAACGCCGCGTGACACTGTGGCATGGCGGCACCGGGCCCGGCGGCAAGGCCGTCTCGAGGCGGGTACAATCCGTTTTTTGGAGCTTAGAGACATGCGTCTTCTTGGTAAAGCGCTCACCTTTGACGATGTGTTGCTGGTGCCGGCGTACTCACAGGTCCTTCCCAAGGACACCTCCCTTGCGACCCGCTTCTCCCGCAATATTTCCCTGAACCTGCCGCTGGTCTCCGCGGCCATGGACACGGTCACCGAGGCCCGCCTGGCGATCGCCATCGCCCAGGAAGGCGGCATGGGCATCGTGCACAAGAACCTCAGCGTGGCCGAACAGGCGGCCCAGGTGGCCAAGGTCAAGCGCTATGAGTCCGGCGTGCTGCGTGATCCGGTGGTCATCAGTCCCGAAACCACGGTGCGTCAGGTCATGAAGCTGTCCGACGAGCTGGGCGTCTCCGGTTTCCCCGTCGTCGAAGCGGGCAAGGTGGTGGGCATCGTGACCGGCCGCGACCTGCGTTTCGAGACCCGTTACGAGCTGCCTGTGCGCGAGATCATGACGCCGCGTGAGCGTCTGGTCACCGTGCCCGATGGCACGACGCCGGCCGAGGCCAAGGCCCTGCTGAACAAGCATAAGCTCGAACGCCTGCTGCTCGTCAACGACGCCTTTGAACTCAAGGGCCTGATCACAGTGAAGGACATCACCAAGCAGCTCAATTTTCCCAACGCGGCGCGTGACGCTGCCGGCCACCTGCGCGTGGGCGCGGCCGTGGGCGTGGGTGAGGGCACGGAAGAGCGCGTCGAGGCCCTGGTCAAGGCCGGTGTCGACGCCATCGTGGTGGACACGGCCCATGGGCATAGCAAGGGCGTGATCGACCGCGTGCGCTGGGTCAAACAGAATTTCCCGCAGGTCGACGTGGTCGGCGGCAACATCGCCACCGGCGCGGCCGCGCGGGCCCTGGTGGACGCAGGGGCGGATGCGGTCAAGGTCGGCATCGGCCCCGGCTCCATCTGCACCACCCGCATCGTCGCCGGCGTGGGTGTGCCCCAGATCATGGCCGTCGACAACGTGGCCACGGCGCTCCAAGGCACGGGCGTGCCGCTGATCGCCGACGGCGGCATCCGCTACAGCGGTGACATTGCCAAGGCCATCGCGGCTGGCGCCAGCACCGTGATGATGGGCGGCATGTTCGCCGGCACCGAAGAGGCACCGGGCGAGATCGTGCTGTTCCAGGGCCGCAGCTACAAGAGCTACCGCGGCATGGGTTCCATTGGCGCCATGCAGCAGGGCAGTGCCGACCGCTATTTCCAGGAGTCGACGGCGGGCAACCCGCAGGCCGACAAGCTGGTGCCCGAGGGCATCGAAGGCCGCGTGCCCTACAAGGGCTCGGTCGTGGCCATCATCTTCCAGATGGCAGGCGGTGTGCGTGCCAGCATGGGCTATTGCGGTTGCGCGACCATCGAGGAGATGCGCAACAAGGCCGAGTTCGTGGAGATCACCTCGGCCGGCATCCGCGAAAGCCATGTGCACGACGTGCAGATCACCAAGGAAGCGCCCAACTACCGGATGGACTGAGCGTCCGGAAACACCCAGGCCCGAACACTGCAAGCGGCGTTCGGGCCTTGATCTTTTCAAGCCATGCAACACCAGAAGATCCTCATCCTCGATTTCGGCTCCCAGGTCACCCAGCTCATCGCGCGACGTGTGCGCGAAGCCCATGTGTACTGCGAAGTCCATCCCTGCGATGTGACGGATGACTGGGTGCGCCAGTTCGCCGCCGATGGCCAGCTCAAGGGCGTCATCCTCTCGGGCAGCCACGCCAGCGTCTATGAGGAAAGCACCGACAAGGCGCCCCAGGCGGTGTTCGAGCTGGGCGTGCCGGTGCTGGGTATCTGCTATGGCATGCAGACCATGGCGCAGCAGCTCGGCGGCAAGGTCGAGAGCGGCCACCAGCGTGAGTTCGGCTACGCCGAGGTGCGCGCGCATGGCCACACGGCCCTGCTCAAGGACATCGCCGACTTCACCACGGACCAAGGCCACGGCATGCTCAAGGTCTGGATGAGCCATGGCGACAAGGTCACGGCCTTCCCGCCCGGCTTCAAGCTCATGGCCAGCACGCCAAGCTGCCCCATCGCCGGCATGGCCGACGAGGCGCGCAGGTTCTACGCCGTGCAGTTCCACCCGGAAGTCACGCATACCGTACAGGGCCGCGCCATTCTGGAGCGCTTCGTGCTGCAGATCTGCGGCACCCGCGCCGACTGGGTCATGCGCGACCACGTCGCCGAGGCCGTCGAGGCCATCCGCAAGCAGGTGGGCGACGAGGAGGTCATCCTGGGGCTGTCCGGCGGCGTCGATTCCTCCGTGGCCGCGGCGCTGATCCATCGCGCCATTGGCGACCAGCTGACCTGCGTCTTCGTGGACCACGGCCTGCTGCGCCTGAACGAGGGGGACATGGTCATGGACATGTTCGCTGGCAAGCTGCACGCCAAGGTGATCCGGGTCGACGCCAGCGAACTGTTCCTGGGCAAGCTCGCGGGTGTGAGCGATCCCGAGCAAAAGCGCAAGATCATCGGCGGGCTCTTCGTCGACGTCTTCAAGGCCGAAGCGGCCAAGCTCAAGGGCGACGGCGCCAAGGGCGCCAAGTGGCTGGCCCAGGGCACGATCTACCCCGACGTCATCGAGTCCGGTGGCGCCAAGAGCAAGAAGGCCGTCACCATCAAGAGCCACCACAATGTGGGTGGCCTGCCCGAGCAGCTCGGCCTCAAGCTGCTGGAGCCGCTGCGCGACCTGTTCAAGGACGAGGTCCGCGAGCTCGGCGTGGCGCTGGGCCTGCCGCAGGACATGGTCTACCGCCACCCTTTCCCGGGCCCGGGCCTGGGCGTGCGCATCCTGGGTGAGGTCAAGAAGGACTACGCCGACCTGCTGCGCCGTGCCGACGCCATCTTCATCGAGGAACTGCGCAACTTCAAGGACGAAGCCAGCGGCAAGACCTGGTACGACCTGACCAGCCAGGCCTTCACGGTCTTCCTGCCGGTCAAGAGCGTGGGTGTGATGGGCGATGGCCGCACCTACGACTACGTGGTGGCCCTGCGCGCCGTGCAGACCAGCGACTTCATGACGGCCGATTGGGCCGAGCTGCCCTACGCCCTGCTCAAGAAGGTCTCGGGCCGCATCATCAACGAGGTGCGTGGCATCAACCGCGTGACCTACGACGTGAGCTCCAAGCCCCCGGCCACCATCGAGTGGGAGTGAGGCCGGCGGCTGGCCGCTAGCCGGTCCAGTGCTCCTGCCGGTGGATCAGATAGCTCGGCGCCACGAGGCCGCTGGCACCCACATGACTTCTTGCCAGCGGAGCCTGGCTGCGGGCCTGCGCGGCCTCTGAATAGGCCTGGGCCACACGTTCGGCGGCATCCAGCGCTGCGGCGTCCTGCACCACGGTGTTGGCCTTGCCGCGAATCTGGACCATGCGCCATGAGCCGTCATGGTTGCGCTGCAGCTCGATCGTCGCGGTACGCCTGCCGTTGCGGCGCAGGGAAAACACCCGGGTGGCACCGCTGGCGCAGGCATTGACATACGTACCGATGCAATGCCGCTGCTCCAGCCCTTCCTCGGCCAGCAGGGAGCCGGTGTCCAGTTCCACCGCGAGGAAGGGGCCGGCGGTGTATTGCGGCAGCAGGGCGGGCCAGCGGATGTCCTTTTCAGGGTCGACCGTGACCAGCAGGGCCCGATGCCAGACATCCGAGCGGCGGCACAGGGAGGCCCAGGTGGCCCCCTTGAGTACGGCGGTATGGGCGTAGACGAAATCGGAGGCGTCCTGTGCATCGTGCAGCAGGTTGGACTCGTCCTGCGGGTTCATCCGGGCACGCATGATGGCACGCAGGAAGATGCGGGCGTTCTCCTCGCGCAGCGGCCCCGGGCGGCCCCGGGTGCGGTCCAGGATGCGCTCGATGCCGCGCAGCGCGGGCTGGCAGCGAGCCAGTCGCAAGGGCTCGTTCTGCATGGCGCTGGCGATCAGATTGATGAAGCGCGCGAAGTCACGCAGGATGCGGGCCGAGGGCGGGAAGAACTGCAGGATGAAGCGCAGCACGGCGTTGTTCTGCTTGATCAGGAAACGCCAGCCCTGCATGCTCATGCCCGCCGCCAGAAAACAGGCGCGTACCGCATCGAAGAACCCGGATCCCAGGGGCAGGCCGAGCCCCGAGGACGGGCGCAGGCCTAGGTCCAGCAGGGGCAGGCCCCCTTCGTCGGGGCCGAAGGGCAGCTGCTCCAGGTGTGCGGCCACCAGTGCGACCTGGCCCAGGGTGGCCGCGGTTCCGTAGATGCCGAGCGACAGGGACAGAACCGAGGGCGCGAGGCTGGCTTGCAGCAGCGCGCCGCAGTGCGGATCGTCAAGCCGCAGCTCGCCCACCTGCCGAACCTTGGCGCTGATCTCCCCGCGCTCCAGCAACAGCCGGACCCGTCCATGTGCCAGCTTGAGACGTGCCTGCCAGCCCCCCGGTCCGGGAAAGCGTTCAGACAGGACATCGCGCAGCGGCAGCACGGGATCGACCCCGTCGGAATAGGAGTGCTGGTGCAGCAGGTTGTGCAGGGAAGCGACGTCGTCCGGCGTCAACAGGCGTGCGTGGGCCAGCGTCAGGGTGCAATAGGCCGGCTGAGGGCAGGCCATCTCGCGCCAGAGGAAGCGCTTGTTACGGTTGACGAAGATCTGGAGCTCTCCTGCATCGAGGTCGATCAGGAACCCCCAGATCACATCACCACAGGCATCGATGCTGGCCGCGGGCATGAAGGGAAAGCCGGCATGCCAGGCTTCGAGGCCCTGGAACTCATGGAAGGCCTCGGCCCAGGTCTGGAAATGGCAGCTCTCGCCGAAGTGGTTCTCGGCGAAATCCTGCATCGCGGCACGGGCCGCCTCGTCGGGAAAAAGATCCTGTCCGGATGCCACCAGGCGCAGCAGGCGGGCGTAGGCCCGCAGGCGGACATCGCTGACATGGCGCAGATAGGCCAGCAACTCCGTCAACACTTCTTCGCAGTTGCGCTCGCCGTGCAGACGCACGAGCTTTTTCTCGCCATCGATCCTGAAACCCACCAGGGCGCCGCTCATACCCGTGTCACCTCGTGTCTGTCACATCCTTGCCATTGCCCGTCAGGGCTAAGGTATCAGAAAACCCCGGGGTCCGGGGGCGACTGGCCACTGATCGTCGGCTGCCCGCCACGCCCACGGGGTGCTGTCCCCGTCCGCCTGCTGATAAAGTTGCCGCATCATGTACCTGCCTCCCCAGTTCCAGGCCAAGGACAGCGTCCACGCGCTGGCGCTGATGCGAGAACACCCGTTTGCCAGCATGATCAGCAATGACGACGCGGGCCTGCCCTATGTGACCCATCTGCCCCTGCATGTGCAGGAGGAGGGCGGACTCGTCCTGCTGGGCCATGTGGCCCGGCCCAACCCCCACTGGCGCTATCTGCAGGCGCGGCCGCAGGCCCTGGTGACATTCCTGGGGCCACATGCCTATATGTCACCCAAGGTCTATCCGGACCTGTTCCGGGTGCCCACCTGGAACTACCTGGCCGTGCACTGCACGGTGCAGGTCACGCTGGTCGAGGAACCGGCGGCCAAGGATGCGCTGCTCAAGAAGCTGATCGGCGACCATGAGCCCCCTTATGCCGAGCAGTGGCGCGGCCTGGGCGAGGCGTTCGCGCACAAGATGCTGGCCGGCATCGTGGCCTTCGAGCTGAGGGTGACGGAGCTGCAGTGCAAGCTCAAGCTCAACCAGCACCGGCCCGAAGCACATGCCGCGATGAAGGCCGCCTATGCCGCGGGCGATGAAGACGCGCAGGCCCTGGCCGCCTGGATGGACAAGCTGGGGCTGCATGGCAACTGAATCAGATTTCATGCAGGCGGCCCTGGACCAGGCACTTCTTGCGGCCGAGGCCGGTGAAGTGCCCGTGGGCGCCGTGCTCGTGCACCAGGGACAGATCGTCGCCATGGGGCACAACGCCCCCATCGGCAGCCATGACCCGACGGCCCATGCCGAGATCCAGGCCCTGCGCGAGGGGGCGGCCCGTCTGGGCAACTACCGGCTGGAGGACTGCGAGCTCTACGTCACGCTCGAACCCTGTCCCATGTGCGCGGGTGCCATGCTGCACGCGCGCCTGAAGAAGGTGGTCTACGGCGCGCCCGACCCCAAGACCGGCGCCGCAGGGTCGGTACTCAACCTTTTTGCCCAGGCCCACCTCAACCATCAGACCGAGGTTCAGGGCGGGGTGATGGCGGCGGCCTGCGCCGCGGTCTTGCAGGATTTTTTTCAGGACCGGCGTGAGACGCAGCGAAGACGGAACCAGCCGGTGCGTGACGATGCGTTACGCACGCCCGAGGGGCGTTTCGCGAATCTGCCGGACTATCCCTGGGCCCCGAACTATCTGAGCGACCTGCCCGCGCTGGCCGGGCTGCGCCTGCACTATCTCGATGAGGGGCTGCGTGACGCGCCCCTGACCTGGCTCTGCCTGCACGGCAACCCGAGCTGGAGCTACCTCTACCGCAAGATGATCCCGGTTTTTCTTGCGGCCGGGCACCGTGTGGTGGCGCCGGACCTGATCGGCTTCGGCAAGAGTGACAAGCCCAAGAAGGAGGGGGCGCACAGCTTCAGCTGGCACCGCCAGGTGCTGCTGGAGTTCATCGAGCGCCTAGATCTGAGCCACGTCGTGCTCACCGTGCAGGACTGGGGAGGCCTGCTGGGCCTGACCCTGCCAATGGCCGCACCGCAGCGTTACGCGGGGCTGCTGGTCATGAACACCCTGCTGGCCACCGGTGATGCCTCCCTGTCGCCGGGCTTCCTGGCCTGGCGGGAGATGTGCGCGAAGAAGCCGGAGTACGAGGTCGGCCGTCTGTTGGCGCGGGGCAACCCTCGGCTCAGCGCGGCTGAATGCGCCGCCTACGATGCGCCGTTTCCCGACCGTGGCCACCGTGCCGCTTTGCGCGCTTTCCCGCCCCTGGTGCCCGAGCATCCCGAGGACGATGGTGCGGCCGTCTCGCGCCAGGCGCGAACATTCTGGCAGCAGGAATGGCAGGGTCCCAGTCTGATGGCCGTCGGCCTGCAGGACCCGGTGCTGGGCGGGCCGCAGATGCAGGCCTTGCGCGCGCTGATCCGCAACTGCCCCGAGCCGATCCAGGTGGAGCAGGGGGGGCACTTCCTGCCGGAGTGGGGACGCGAGATCGCCGAGGCCGCGGTACGACACTTCGCGCCACGATAATCGGCGCAGCATGAAAAAACACATCTACATCTACTCTCCTTCGGGTGCGGTGCGCGACAAGGCCGCTTTTCGCCGCGGCGTGAAGCGTCTGCAGGCCCTGGGGCACGAGGTCGAGATCGACGAAGCGGCGCTGGCCAGCCACCAACGCTTCGCGGGCGACGACGGCACACGACTGGCAGCCATTGGTCGTGCAGCGGCCAGCGGTTCCGATGTCGCCATGATTTCCCGCGGTGGCTACGGCCTCACGCGTATCCTCCCCGGCCTTCCTTACAAGCAGGTGGCGAAGGCCATTGAGCGTGGCACGCATTTCGTGGGGCTCAGCGACTTCACGGCCTTCCAGCTGGCGGTCCTGGCCAGGACCGGCGCCAGCACCTGGGCCGGCCCCTCACTGTGCGAGGCGTTTGGTGCCAGTGATCAGGCGGATGCTGCCGACGGACAGGGCGGTGCAGGGCAGGGAGGGCCGGACGAGATCATGCTGGCCTGTTTCGAGGATCTGCTGCTGGGGCAGGGCGAGGGCACGGGCTGGCGCCAGCCGAGGACGGCGCCAGCTGACATTGTCGCGGCTGGGAACTGGCATGGACGGCGTCTGGGAGAGGCCGCGAATTTCAAGGTCGATCACGCACCCCTGTGGGGTGGCAATCTCAGCGTGCTGTGCTCGCTGATGGGCTCGCCCTATTTCCCGGCCGTGCAGGGCGGCATCCTCTTTCTCGAGGATGTGGCCGAGCATCCCTACCGTATCGAACGCATGCTCACGCAGCTCTTGCACGCCGGCGTGCTGGCGCAACAGAAGGCCATCGTGCTGGGACAGTTCACGGAGTACAAGACAGTACCGCACGATCGAGGCTTCAGGCTGCAGTCGGTCGTCAACTGGCTGCGCAGCCAGCTCAAGGTGCCGGTCTTGACGGGTCTGCCCTTCGGCCACGTACCGACCAAGGTGCTGCTACCCGTGGGAACCCACTGCGATCTGCTGGTTCAGGGGCGCGATGTGCTGCTGGTCTGGGGACACCCGCACAACGACGATTGAGTTCAGCGATGGACGCCGCCCGGTCGTGACACCATGCCTCTGGGCAGCAGCCCTTCGAACATATGGGTGATCTGGCGGATCTTCTGGCTGGCAACACGTTCGCCCTGCAAAGAGGACAGGGCCACCATCATGTCGGCGCGCAGGTACCACAAGCCTTGCAGGTCCGGTGCGAACAGAACGCGGCGCTCGATGTGCGGATAACTGCTGCACCCTTCTTCACCCAGGGAGTCAAGCATGGCCTGACGGATGTCCTCGATGCGAAAGCTCGAGTTTTCGTCGATGGGCGGACGGCCCAGCAAGCCTTGCATGCTGCTGATGAATTGACTGGCCAGCTTGTTCATATGTTCTTCTGTTTCAGTGAATCGAATTCAATGAACTCAACGACATGCTGAGGATAGGTTTGTCACCCACAGCCCACAACCGGTTTATCCAGCAGATGTTCCCGCAAAACAACATATAAATCAATCGTTTACCCAAGATACATCAGACAACACTCGAGGCTGTACGTGCATCCAGCCCTGGAGGGCCGATGCGTGTGGCCATGGCCCTGTTCAGAAGGCCGGTCCCGATCGGTGGTGGACCGTCGTCGTGCAGCACGCGCGCTGCTATCGGCGGACGGCGGTATCCAAGGAACCTGCGATGCCCTAAACTGCAAACAGAAAAAATCAATCCAGTTCTTGCATGGGTGTCAACACCACCGTCGTTTTCACTGATCTGACCGGCAGCACCTCCGTTTTCGAGTCCCTCGGCAACACCCGGGCTACCCGGGCCGTGACCCAGCTGACGCACTGGATATGCAATCTTTTGCAGGCGCAGGGCGGGCAGGTCATCAAGACCCTGGGAGATGGCGTGCTCACCGTGTTCAGCGACGCCACGGTGGCTGTCCACGCCGTGGTGGATCTGCAGCGCCAGCACCAGATGAACCTGCTGCAGCAGCCCTTGGCAGAGCATCTGCCGATCCGCGTGGGAGTGGCGACCGGCGAGGTCGAGATCGTCAACGGCGACTGCTACGGTGACGCCGTCAACGTGGCATCGCGTCTATGCGATCTGGCCGGTCCGCACGAGATCTGGGCCGACAGCCCCGGACTCGACTATTCCAGCCGTGCCAACGGCATCCGCTACCGTCCTCTGGGCCCGATCAGCGTGCGGGGGCGGGTCGAGCCCTGCGATGTCTACCAGGTGGAGTGGCACGAGGACCAGTCGACGGACTTCATCACCATGCAGGGCGAGATCGACCACAAGGCGGCACGGGGCGATGCCTTGGGCCAGGAAGTGCATCTGGCCTGGGGTGAGCAGAAGAAGGTGTTTCGCGCCTTTGAGCTGCCCATCCATATCGGCCGCATCCGCCACTGTGAGTTTGTCGTCGCCGATCCTCGCGTGTCGCGGACCCATGCACGGCTGGAGTGGCGGCACGGTCGCATTCTGCTGGTTGACGTCAGCAGCTACGGAACCTGGATCCGTTTTGCCGGCACCCGTTCCGAACTGCTGCTGCGGCGCGAAGAGTGCGTCTTGCACGGCAAGGGGGAGATGGCCTTGGGCGCCGCGTTTTCGGACGCCAGTGCGCCCTTGGTGAGCTTTGAATTAGGCTGATCTTTTTACTGATTTTAAACTTTACATAATATACATCGTATAAAGTACGATGACCGGGTGAGGAACCCAGCCAAAGCCCGGCAAACCCGCATGGAACAAGGCTTGCGCCTCAAGATCATGCTGGCCGATCTGGGCCTGACCCCCGAGTCCGCCGGGAAAATCTTGCACGTGGCCCCCAGGACCGTCAGGTACTGGATTTCCGGCAAGACCCAGGCCCCGTATGCGGCCTACCGGCTGCTGCGGATCATGACCGGGGCCGAACTGCCATGCCCTGGTTGGGACGGCTGGCATATGCACTCGGGCAGGCTATGGAGTCCCGAGGGGTATGGGTTTTTACCCAGTGATTCGAGCTGGTGGGGCCTGCTGGTCAGAAAGGCCCGGCTGTTCAAGGAGCTCTACGACCGGGAAACCCAGCTCAACGCCCTGCTGGCCAGGGCCGGAAGGGCTCCGGCAACCGGCGCGGAGGGTGCCCTTGGGCAACCCCGCCCGGTGGCGGAGACCGTCCCGACCGGCAACGCCGGGCGGGCGGCG
>JAIERT010000344.1 GCA_019746735.1 Burkholderiaceae bacterium
GGTCCAGCTTGCCTTCGGCGCCAATGCCGTCTTCCTCGCCGGCGTCGCCGGTCTCGAGGTTGCCCAGGCAGCCGAGCTCACCCTCGACGGTGACGCCCACCTTGTGCGCCATCTCGACCACGGTGCGCGTGACGTTGACGTTGTAGTCGAAGTCGGCCGGGGTCTTGCCATCCTCGCGCAAGGAGCCGTCCATCATCACCGAGCCGAAGCCCAGGCCGATGGCGCCCTCGCAGACCTTTGGCGTGGTGCCGTGGTCCTGGTGCATGACCAGGGGGATGTGGGGATAGGCCTCAACCGCCGCCTGGATCAGGTGCTTGATGAAGGGCTCACCCGCATACTTGCGGGCGCCGGCGCTGGCCTGCAAGATCACGGGCGCACCGACCTCGTCGGCGGCGGCCATCACGGCCTGGACCTGCTCCAGGTTGTTGACGTTGAAGGCCGGAATGCCGTAGCCATTGGCGGCAGCGTGGTCCAGCAGCTCGCGCATCGAAACGAGTGGCATGAGGATTCCCCTGGGAAAAGTTGGTAACGGGTTGGTAACCCGCGATTTTATCTTCCCGGGGAGAGTCCCCGCAAATCGGCCGGAGACGGGGCGCGTCAGGCCACGCGACAGATCTTGAGCATGTTCGTGCCACCGGGGGCGCCCATGGGCTCGCCGCAGGTGATCACGTAGATGTCGCCACTTTGCACGATGCCGCGCGCCTTGAGGTGCTTCTCGGCCTGTTCCAGGGCCGTGTCGCGGTCGGCGCTGGTGTCCATGAGCAGGGGGCTCACGTTGCGGTACAGCGTCATCTTGCGCTGGGTGGCCACCTTGGGCGTGAGCGCGTAGATCGGGATGTGGATGCGGTGGCGGCTCATCCACAAGGCGGTGGAGCCGGAGTCGGTCAGGGCCACGATGGCCTTGGCACCCAGGTGGTAGGCCGTGAAGAGTGCGCCCATGGCGATGGACTGGTCAATGCGGTCGAAGGTCTTGCCCGAGAAGTCGGCGTCGAGCTTGACCTCCTCGGCGGACTCGGCCGCCAGGCAGATGCTGGCCATCTCCACCACGGTCTCCAGTGGGAACTTGCCGGCGGCGGTTTCGGCCGAGGTCATCACCGCGTCGGAACCGTCGAGCACCGCGTTGGCCACGTCGCTGACCTCGGCACGCGTGGGCATGGGGTTGTTGATCATGGACTCCATCATGTGGGTGGCCGTGATCACCGTCTTGTCCATCTCGTGCGCCATCTTGATCATGCGCTTCTGCAAGGCAGGCACGGCGGCGTTGCCCACCTCGATGGCCAGATCGCCGCGCGCCACCATGATGCTGTCGCTGGCGCGCAGGATCTCCTCGAGTCGGGGAATCGCTTCCGCACGCTCGATCTTGGCGATCAGGTGCGGCTTGTGGTTGTATTCGGCCGCGGCCACATTGCAGAGCTGGCGGGCCATCTCCATATCGGTGGCGTTCTGCGGAAAGCTCACGGCCACGTAGTCCGCCTGGAAGCTCATGGCGGTCTTGATGTCCTCCATGTCCTTGGCCGTGAGCGCGGGGGCGGTCAGGCCGCCGCCCTTCTTGTTGATGCCCTTGTTGTTGGACAGTTCGCCGCCCTGGTTCACCTTGCAGTGCACGGCTTGGCCCTTGACGCTCTCGACCTCCATGAGGATCAGGCCGTCGTTGAGCAGCAGCAGATCACCCGGCTTCACGTCGTGCGGCAGTTCCTTGTAGTCCAGGCCCACGCCATGGATGTCGCCCGGCTCGGCACGACTGGCATCCAGCACGAATTTCTGGCCGGTCTTGAGCTGCACCTTGTTCTCGGCGAACTTGCCGACGCGGATCTTGGGGCCCTGCAGGTCGGCCATGATGGCCACCTCACGCCCGGCACGGGCGGCCGCCTCGCGCACCAGGCGCGCGCGGTCGATGTGGTCCTGGGCCTTGCCGTGGCTGAAATTCAGGCGCACCACATTGACCCCGGCACGGATCATCTGCTCGAGCAGGGCCGGGTCGCTGGAGGCGGGGCCGAGGGTCACAACTATCTTGGTCGCACGACGCGTCATGGGTTCATCTCCTTGTAACTTAGTTTCCATTCTGTCATGAAATAGGTTACATCGGTGCGACAAAATGGAAACGGCCCATCGGGGCCGTTTCCAGGAGACCAGCGCAGCCCTCAGGCCGCGCGCTTTTGCAGGATCTCGAAGGCTGGCAGGGTCTTGCCCTCCAGCACCTCCAGGAAGGCGCCGCCGCCGGTGGAGATGTAACCCACCTGGTCCGTGATGTTGAACTTCGCGATGGCCGCCAGCGTGTCGCCGCCGCCGGCGATCGAGAAGGCATCCGAGTGCGCAATTGCTGCCGCCAGCATCTTGGTGCCGCCGGCAAACTGGTCGTACTCGAACACACCGACCGGACCGTTCCAGACGATGGTGCCGGCATGGGCCACGATGTCGGCCAGCTTGGCCGCGCTCTTGGGGCCGATGTCCAGGATGCGGTCATGCGGGCCCACCTGGTCGGCCGAGACGAGGTTGGCACGGGCCAGTGACGACAGCTCGTCGGCCACCACCACGTCCACCGGCAGGGGCACTTCGGCGCCGCGCTCCTTCATGATGTCCATGACCTGCTGCGCCTCGCGCACCATCTCCGGCTCGGCAAGCGAATCGCCGATGCGCTTGCCCGCAGCCAGCAGGAAGGTGTTGGCGATGCCGCCCCCGACGATGAGCTGGTCCACGCGCGAGGCCAGGGTCTTGAGGATGGACAGCTTGGTCGAGACCTTGGACCCGCCCACGATGGCCACCAGGGGACGCCGGGGATCCTGCAGTGCCTTGGAGATGGCGTCCATCTCGGCCGCGAGCAGCGGGCCGGCGCAGGCCACCTGGGCGTACTGGGCGATACCGTAGGTGGAAGCCTCGGCGCGGTGGGCCGTGCCGAAGGCGTCGTGCACGAAGATGTCGCAAAGCGCCGCCATCTTCCTGCTGAGCTCTTCGCTGTTCTTCTTCTCACCCTTGTTCAGGCGCACGTTCTCGAGCATCACGAGCTGACCCGGCGCAACCTGCACGCCCTCGGTCCAGTTGGCGACCAGCGGCACCTCGCGGCCCAGCAGCTCGGCCATGCGCTTGGCGACGGGTGCCAGGCTGTCCTCGGGCCTGAACTCACCTTCGGTGGGGCGCCCCAGATGCGAGGTCACCATGACGGCGGCGCCGGCCTCGAGCGCCATGCGGATGCAGGGCAGCGAGGCGCGGATGCGGGTGTCCTCGGTGATGGCACCTTTGTCGTCCTGCGGCACGTTGAGGTCGGCGCGAATGAAGACACGTTGGTTCTTGGCCCGGCCTTGTTCGCACAGGGTCTGGAAACGGATGAAGTTCATGATGGGACTGGAAGTTGGAAAGCCGGGGCATCCATCAGGCTGGCCGCGCGGATGCATCAGCCCGCAATTCTAGGTGAGGGGAAGGCCGGCCCTACCAGCCCAGACCCAGGCGCAAGGGCAGGTAGACCGCCATACCGACCACGATGGTGCCCAGCATGGCCCAGCTGCTGCGACGCTGCCAGAAGTACCAGGCCGCGCCGGCCACCACGGCAAAGAGACGCGCGTCTTTCCAGGTCTGCACGAGCCCGCCCTGGCTCATCACAATCTCGGGCACGATCACCGCGGCCAGCGCCGCAATGGGCGCGTACTGGAGGCCGCGCTGCGCCCAGTGCGGCAGGCTCCAGGGCCGGCTGGAGATGAAGAAGAAGGAGCGCGTGATCACCGTCACCGCAGCCAGGCCCACGATGACGCCCAGGGTCCAGAGATCGGTTGTACTCATCGCGCCGCCTCATGACGGAAGGGCGGCGCCTTCTCGAGCAGCAGGCACAGGGCCACGGCGGCGGCGATCGCCACCACGATGTTGAGCTTGAAAGGCAGCGCGAACACCGCCACGGCCGCCGCCCCGGCTACGCCAGCCGAGACGAGGCGCAGCTGGCTGCTGGCCAGCGAGCAGGCCACGCCCAGCAGGGCCAGGATGCCTGCGAAACCCAGGCCCCATGCCATGGGCACCGAATGCGCCAGCAGGATGCCCAGCAGGCTGGCCGCCTGCCAGCTGGTCCAGTTGACGACGCAGCCGCCCATCAGATAGGCGAGCTGAGACTGGCGCTCCAGCTCCGTTTGCGGGGGCTGATGAAAGCGCTTGGTGAACATCACGTAGCTGATGTCGGCGGTGACATAGCCTGCCAGCAGACGCCAGCGTCGTGGCAGGTGCATGAGATAGGGCCGCATGTGGGCGCTGAAGACCACGAAGCGCAGGTTCACGCAAAAACCCGTGGCCCAGATCACGAGTACCGGCGCACCCGCCGCAATCAGTGGAATGGCCGCGAGCTGCGAGCTGCCCGCATACACCAGCAGCGTCATGGCCAGCGCCTCGACCAGACTCATGCCCGACTTGATCATGGCCACGCCGGTCATCATGCCCCAGGCCGCCAGGCCCGGCGCGACCGAACTCATGTCATGCAGGCCCCGGCTGAATTCCGGGTGTCTGAGCAGCTGGCGCAAGGAGCTCACGTTTCAGGCTCCGAGCAGCGCGCCCAAGGGCAGCGCCTGGCCGCGCAGGAAGTCGGCCGCGGACAGGCGCTTGCCACCGGCGCGCTGCAACTCCTTCACGCAAAGCACGCCCTGCCCGCACTGCACGCGGATGCCATCGGCCTGCGCGGCCAGCACGGTACCGGGTGCCTGGCTGCTGCCATGCGTGCTGCCGTCAACTTCAGCCTGCCAGAGCTTGAGAGCCTCGCCCTGGCACAGCGTGGCCGCGCCGGGATGGGGATTGAAGGCGCGGATGCGGCGCGCAATCGTCTGCGCCGGCAGGGCCCAGTCGATCTGCGCCTCGGCCTTTTCGATCTTGTGCGCATAGGTCACGCCTGCGGCGGGCTGCGGCGTACGCGTGAGCCCGCCGCAAGCGGCGATCTCCAGCGCCTCGACGACCAGGCGGCCACCAAGCAAGGCCAGCTTGTCGTGCAGGCTGCCCGTCGTGTCGTTTTCGGTGATGGGCAGGCGCTCGACCAGCAGCATGTCACCCGTGTCCAGCCCCGCGTCCATCTGCATGAGCGTCACACCGGTTTCGGCGTCCCCAGCCTCGATGGCGCGATGGATGGGCGCCGCACCGCGCCAGCGCGGCAACAGCGAAGCATGGATGTTGAGGCAACCGAGGCGAGGCAGGTCCAGCACCCATTGCGGCAGTATCAGACCATAGGCGGCCACGACGATCACGTCGGGCGCCGCGGCCTGCAGTGCCACGCGCGCGGCGGCGGCCTCGTCCGGGTATTTGCCGTCCAGCCTCAGGCTCTGGGGCTGGACCACGGCCATGCCATGCGCCAGCGCAAACTGCTTGACGGGGGAAGCCTGCAGCTTCATGCCGCGACCGGCCGGCCGGTCGGGCTGGGTCAGGACCAGAGGCAGGGTGAAACCGGCGGCATGCAGTCTCTCCAGCGCCACCCGGGCGAACTCGGGCGTGCCGGCGAAAACCACCCGCAAGGTCAACGCGCGGCCTCGCGCTGGGCTTTGAGCATCTTGGTCTTGATGCGGTTGCGCTTGAGCGGCGACAGGTACTCGACGAAGACCTTGCCCAGCAGGTGGTCCATCTCGTGCTGGATGCAGATGGCCAGCAGCCCTTCGGCCTCGATCATCTGTTCCTTGCCGTTGCCGTCAAGTGCGCGCACGTGCACACGTTCATGCCGTTCGACACCGTCGTAGATGCCGGGCACGGAAAGACAGCCTTCGTCGTTGATCTTGGTCTCGGGGCTGGCCCAGATGATCTCGGGGTTGATCAGCACCAGGGGCTGGTCGCGGCCTTCGGAGACGTCGATCACGATCAGGCGCTCGTGCACATCGACCTGGGTCGCCGCCAGGCCGATGCCGTGCGAATCGTGCATGGTCTCGAACATGTCGGCGATCAGCTGCTTGATGCGTGCGTCCACCGCCTGCACGGGCTTGGCCACGGTGTGCAGGCGTGGATCGGGAAAACAGAGGATGGGTAGCAGTGCCATAAAAAACTCGCGGGTGTCGCTATTTTCGCCACTTTTGGCGGACCAGTTTGCAACAAAGTTCAGAAAACATTGCCCAATCAAGGGCTTGGGCGCAGAATCGTGCGTGATTTATTAAGTTTTCCGGGTGAGGCGGGCGGTCTGCCCGCGCCCGGAACCAGCCGGGGGCATCGTGAAGCAGCAATACATGACGACAAGCAGGATGGGGGTCAGCGCCCGTGTTTCCATGATCGCGGCCCTGGGCCTGTTGAGCCTGCCGGTCTGGAGCCAGAAATTCCCCAACCTGCCGATCTCGCAGGAACAGCGGTCCACGGCCGACAAGGTGGCCGCGGCCGGCGTGCCCTTGTCCGAACTCGCACCCGAGGCGCCTGACAGCTACGTGGTCAAGGCGGGCGACACGCTGTGGGGCATCTCCAGGATGTTCCTCAAGAGCCCCTGGCGCTGGCCCGAGCTCTGGGGCATGAACATGGAGGAGATCCTCAACCCCCACCTGATCTTCCCGGGCCAGGCGCTCTACCTGATCAAGCGCGATGGCCGCGCCCTGCTCAGCAGCACACCGCCGGGCACCGGAAGCGGTGAGGCTACCACCCCCGGCATGGCTGCGGCAGCGCCGGGCGGCGCGGGCAGCAGCCGCGACGGCGATGCGGGCATCGAGACCGTGCGTCTCTCCCCCAGCATCCGCTACGAAGAGTACAAGACGCCGCTGACCGCGCTGCGCACCCGCGACATCGAAGCCTTTCTGGCCGAGCCGCTGATCGTCGAGGAAGGCGAGCTGCAGCTGGCCCCCCGCATCGTCGCGGCTGGCGAGAACCGCGTGATCATCGGTCGCGGTGACCGCGTCTACGCCCGCGGCCCGGCCAACGCCCCGCTGCTGGATGACCAGCCCAAGCTCAAGCAGTACCGCATCTTCCGCAACGCCAAGCCCCTCAAGGACCCCGAGACAGGTGAGGTGCTGGGCTACGAAGCCGAATTTCTGGGCAAGGCCGTGCTCGCACGCAGCGAGAGCAGCACCGAGATCGCCTCGGCCGGCGGCAAGGTCGACACGGCCCTGGTGCCGGCGACCATCGACATCACCGCGGCCAAGAGCGAAATGCTCGTCGGCGACCGCATGGCTCCCGAACCCGCACGCGAGTTTCTGAATTTCGTGCCGCGCGCGCCGGCCGGCAACATCACCGGCCGCATCGTCTCGATCTACGGCAGCAGCTCCGTGGTCAATGCCTCGCAGAATCAGGTGGTCGTGCTCAACCGCGGTCGCCGCGAAGGCATCGAGAGCGGTCACGTGCTGGCCATCCTCAAGGACGGCCAGCAGCTCACGGACACGACCGATCCGACGCGGCCGCTGATCAAACTGCCCAACGAGCGCAACGGCCTGCTCATGGTCTTCCGCGTCTACGAGAAGCTTTCCTACGGGCTGATTCTCGACATCACGGACGCGGTCCGGGTCGGTGACCGCCTGGCCACGCCACAGTAAGGTCACTCGCCGACGTCGCGCACACCGACCATGGAGCGCGAGGAACTGGGCGCCTGGCTGCGCCTGACGCTCACCCCCGGTCTTGGCGACACCAGCGCACGGCGCCTGCTCGCGGCCTTCGGGCCGCCCGAGGCGCTCTATACCCAGACACCGCAGGCCCTTCAATCCATCCTGACCCCGACCCAGGCGACGGCCCTGCTGCAGACGCCCGAGGGTTGGGCCACACAGCTGGACAGCACCTGGGCCTGGCTGCAGGCCGAACCCGCGACACGCGCCATGGTGGCGCTGGGCGATGCGGCCTATCCCCAGGCCCTTCTGAACATCGAAGCCCCCCCTCTGCTGCTCTATCTGAGCGGGCGGCTGGATCTGCCGCTGGACAGCGGGCGCAGTCTGGCCATCGTCGGCAGCCGCAATCCCACGCCCCAGGGCGCCCTCAATGCCCGTCAGTTCGCCATGGCCCTGGCCGGGCAGGGGCTCACCATCGTCTCCGGTCTGGCCCTGGGCATCGACGGCGCCGCCCATGAAGGCGCACTGGCGGGCGCGCACGGCGCCGACCGCCTGGCCACCGTGGCCGTGATCGGTACCGGAGCGGACCGCGTCTACCCCAAGAGCCATCACGCGCTGGCGCACCGCATCAGCGAACATGGACTGATCGTCAGCGAGTATCCACTGGGCACACCGCCGCTGGCGGCCAACTTCCCGCGGCGCAACCGCCTGATCGCCGGACTCTCGCATGCCACCCTGGTCGTCGAAGCGGCGCTGCAGTCGGGCTCGCTGATCACGGCGCGCCTGGCCGCCGAGCAGGGCAAGGAGGTGTACGCCATCCCCGGCTCCATCCACGCCACGCAGTCGCGCGGCTGCCACGCGCTGATCCGCCAGGGTGCCAAGCTGGTCGAATCGGCCCAGGACGTGCTTGAAGACCTGCCCTGCTGGGCAAGAGGCATGGCGCAGCAACCGACACCCTCCGTACCGGTGGACAACGATCCGGATGACCTGTTGCAGGCCCTGGGTCTGGACCCGGTGAGCCTGGACGCGCTGCAGGCTCGCACCGGCCTAGACATCGCCCACCTGCAGGCCCGCCTGATGGCCCTGGAACTTGAAGGTCATCTCGCCCGCCTCCCCGGCGGACTGCTGCAACGCCTGGTGCGCAGCTGATACAGGGTGCGGCGTACTCGGAGCGCAACAGCGCCACGAACACCCTCCATTTCCCGCTGGTGCCTGGCGCGTTCTGCGCTATATTGAAGCCATGTTCGAAGTGCTTGTGTACGTGTACGAAAACTACTGGCGCGGCGATGCCTGCCCCGAACTGCCGCAACTTGAACGCAAGCTCAACGCCATCGGTTTCGATGCCGACGAGATCCGGGACGCCCTGCTCTGGCTCG
Organism: Burkholderiaceae bacterium; assembly: GCA_019746735.1. Classification (GTDB taxonomy): domain Bacteria; phylum Pseudomonadota; class Gammaproteobacteria; order Burkholderiales; family Burkholderiaceae_C; genus Hylemonella. The sequence goes on from JAIERT010000344.1 coordinate 8,831, forward strand.
ACGGGCTGAACCTCGCGGCCCAGAGCACGCTCTGGCTGGATGCCGAGCCTGTCATCCCCCCCGCCACCGACCTGCCGCGTGTCCAGTCGCCGGACAGCCTGCGCGTCTACTCGGTGGCTGAACAGAATCACCTGGGTGCCGAATGCCTGGGCTTCGTCAGCTTCCTGGAATCGGCCGGTGTACTGCCGCCGCCCATGCGCGAAGTGGTGCTGGACCGCGCCATGGCCGTCCCTGGCGAGCCCATGACCCTGGACGATCTGAAGATCATCATCCTCATGGTGTACTGGAGCTTTGGCGAAGAGCCGGATGCCCTGGTTCTGGACGAGCTCTACGATGACAGTGCGGAGCGCATTGCGCACTGAGCCCCGGGTCCACATCCCCCGCTGAAACAACAAGGCCCCGATCTCGGGGCCTTGTTGTTTCAGCTGACCAGGCGCTCCGGATTGGCTTCCAGCCGGGTCAGCGCCTCGCGCGTGGCACGCACGGTCAGCGTCTCTTCTTCCTGCGGCAGGAGCAGACCGGCCTGCAGATAGGCCGCAAGGCGCCCGGCCTGGATCAGGTAGCTGTGGCCGTCGCTGGACGCAAACAGGTTGAGGTGCTTGCGGTCACTGCGCCAGACGAACTGGACCTGGGCAACCTTGCCGTTGTGGTCCAGCGTGAACCAGGAACCAGGCTGCAGCTCCTGTGCCCAGGCGACCATGGCCGGCGTGGGCTTGGAGCCGCCGTTGGTCACCACCTCGATGGTCGACGCATCGATGCCCAGCATCATCTCGATGCTCTCGGCATCGAGCGGCAGATCGCCCAGTCCGTCCTCGCTGACGAAATCTTCCAGATTGGCCAGGCGCTGCGTCATGGCATCGATCTGCGCCTGCGGGATGGCCTGGGTCTTGGACATGAAGGCATCGGCCATCGTGTCGCTGACGATCTTGATGTGCGCGTCCTGGTCCGTCGCCGACATGCCCAGCAGCCCCATGCCGGCGCGCAGGCGCTGCAGCAGTTGCGGCAGATCCTGGATCACACGTGCACGGTCGTTGCGGTTGGGCTTGGCGCTGGCCGACCAGACCAGGTCGGCCGCCGCTTTCTTGAGCGCCACGGTCTCGGCATCCTTGGGACCCTTGCGCACGGCCGACACCGCCAGCACCTCGGCCCAGACCTTGAACAGGAAAGTGCGGATCTCGTCGCGCACCGGGATGTCCTTGAGCAGGTTGCGCATCTCGATCGTGTACTGGATCGTCAGGGTCTCCTTCTGCTCAACCTGCTGCGCCACACTCACGACCTTCTGCGTCTTCTCCTTGCCGGTCAGGAACTTGGACAGGAATTTCTGGAACTCGTCGTAGACGATCTGGAAGACACGCTTGCCGGTCTCGGGGTACTGCTCGATGACCTGCACGATGCGCTTGATCTCGGCTTCCAGCGCGCCGCCCGTGATACTGCTGGCCTCGAAGCCCAGCACGCAGGAGCCCATGCGGTCGATCAGCTGACGCGCCGGGTGGTTGATGGAGCCGAAAAATTCGGGATCGCTCAGTGCCACCCGCAGCACCGGCATCTGCAGCCGGGCAAACCAGACACGGATCGTCGTCGGGATGCGCTCCTCGGCCAGAATGGCCTGGAACATCAGGGCCACCATCTCGATGATGGCCTTCTCGCTCTTGGTCTCGGCCTTCTTCTTGAGCTCGTCGGTCTTCTCGCGCAGCTTCTCTGCGACCTTGACGACACCGGCCGGGCTGTAGTCTTCATAGACCGTACCGGTTCCGCCACTGCCGGCGTACTGCGGACGTTCGGCCATGGCTGCCGCCAGGGCGGGTGATGGCGGCTGGGCCGACGTGGCGCTGAAATCGCCCGCGCCCACACCAACCAGCAAGCGCTTGAGCTGACCAAACATGCCCTGGGCGCGGCTGCGTGAGCGCGCCAGCGGCGTGGTCTGAGTCAGAAGACGGGTTTCCTCGTGGGTGCCGCCGAAATGGGATGGCGCACCCTGCGCCATGGCCTGGTGCATCTGCGCCGGGGTCTGGCCCAGCGCCGCCGGCATGGAGCCGGATCCGCCGCCCGCAGCACCCGCCACAGGCATGCGTCCGGGTCGCGCGGGCGCGCCGGCCGCGCCATCGTCCCAGCCCAGACGGCCACCAAACAGCTGTCCGCCGCCGCGTCCGGCGGACATGCCCGCCGACGGTGCCGCCTGCTGCCCGGGATAAGACGGCTGCCCGGGTGGCATGGGCGCCCCCCCGGCTGGCGCCGGGCCGCGGGCCATGGGCATCTGGCCGGCCCCCAGCGGGGCAGGTGCCGACACCACAGCCTGGCCACCCGCGCCGTAGGCCTGGCTGGGGTACGAGGGTGGGTAGGACGGGGCACCTGCAGGACCATAGGCGGGTGCCGGGCCGGACGCCCAGCCGCCGCCAGAGTCGCCCTGCAGCTGGGAGTCGCTGCCCATGGGGTCCTGGGGCGGCGCGCCCGGAGGCGGGGGTGCCGGCCGACGACCGACCCCCGCGCGCTTGACGCGGTCCTTGAGATCGATCGTGGGCATCACGCCCTGCTGGATCAGGAATTCATTGCCGTTGGCATAGGCGAGCTTGAGCTTGTCGATCAGGTGCTTCTGCACCACCTCCGACACCATGGGCCAGGACTCCCGCGGCATGCCGCAGGTGGTCCACTGCTCGACCATCAGCAGGATCAGCACCTCGGGACGCAGCAGGTCGTGGCCCTCGAGGTCATCGCGGTTTTCCAGGGTCTTGATGCGCACGCGCAGGTCGTCCAGCTCGGAGCCGACCTTTTCCACCACGGCCAGCACCAGGCGGGAGGCCAGGATCTTGTTCTCGACCGCGTCGGTCCCCACCAGGGACAGGCCGCCGTCACCTTCGAGCGAGAGCTCGTCCTTCTTCTCGGGCTTCTTGCCGGCCGGTGACTTGAGCGACTCCTGCCAGACTTTCATGGTCCCGTCGATCCAGACGGCACGCTGCTTCTGGAACAGCATCCAGGCATCGCGCCGGTTCTGCATGTCGCGCGTGGTGCCCCGCTCGTTGAGCAGCGCAGTCAGGCGATCCTGCGCCAGACCGCCCAACTCGACCAGGGCCTTCTGGGCGTCTGCCAGAAAAGGCTCGCGCGTTTTCTGCGCCAGCTGCATGCGCTGCATGTAGGAGAGCGGGGTGGCCATGGGATGCTTACCTCAGTTCAGACCACGGCTCCCGCGTTGGGGTCGCCAGGATCGACATCGCGCTTGCCGGAAGATCCCGGCTTGACCAGGTCCTCGCGCTTGACGCCCAGCCACATGGCAATGGCGGCTGCGACGAAGACCGAGGAATAGATACCGAAGCAGATGCCGATGGTCAGCGCCAGCGAGAAGTAGTGCAGTGTGGGACCGCCGAACAGCAGCATGGACAGCACCATGATCTGGGTGGAGCCGTGCGTGATGATGGTGCGGCTGATCGTGGAGGTGATCGCGTTGTCGATGATCTCGACCGTGTTGAGCTTGCGCAGGCGGCGGAAATTCTCGCGGATGCGGTCGAAGATCACCACCGACTCGTTGACCGAATAGCCCAGCACCGCCAGCACGGCCGCCAGCACCGGCAGCGAGAACTCCCACTGGAAAAAGGCGAAGAAGCCCAGAATGATCATGACGTCGTGCAGGTTGGCGATGATCGCCGCCACGGCGAACTTCCACTCGAAGCGAAACGCCAGATAGATCATGATGCCCCCGACCACGAAGGCCAGGGCCATGAGACCGTCCAGCGCCAGTTCGTCACCGACCTGGGGCCCCACGAACTCACTGCGCCGCAGGGTGGCGCTGCTGTCCTGGGCCTGAAGTGCGGCCAGAACCTGCTCGCTCTGCTGGCCCGAGCTCACGCCCTTGACGGCCGGCATGCGGATCAGCACATCCCGCGAGGTGCCGAAGTTCTGCACCTGCACATCGGTGTAGCCCAGCTTGGCGATGCTGCCGCGCACCGCCTCCAGATCGGCCGGCTGGGCGTAGCTGACCTCGATCAGCGTCCCGCCGGTGAATTCCACCGACAGGTGCAGGCCGCGCGTGGTCAGAAAGAAAACCGCCGCCAGAAACGTCGCGATCGAGATGGCGTTGAGGATCAGCGCATGCCGCATGAACGGAATGTCGCGCCGGATTTTGAAAAATTCCATTTCTAGCTTGCCTGAAAACGGATTTTCCGGCGCAGGTTCGCAAGTGCGGATCGCACATGTGTCCCGTCGCCAAAAACTCCCTCGTTATTGAGCATTCTTCCCTCAATCCACCTTGGCCGAGGCCTGCCCGTCAGGCCGCCAGACGGTACCGATGGACACCGTCTTGAGCTTTTTGCGGCTACCGTACCACAAATTGACCAGTCCGCGGGAGAAGAACACGGCCGAGAAGATGCTTGTCAGAATCCCGAGACAGTGCACCACGGCAAAGCCGCGCACCGGCCCGGAACCGAAGGCCAGCAAGGCCAGGCCGGCGATCAAGGTTGTGACGTTGGAGTCCAGAATGGTCGCCCAGGCCCGGTCGTAACCGGTATGGATGGCGGCCTGCGGCGACGCGCCATTGCGCAGTTCTTCACGGACGCGTTCGTTGATCAGCACGTTGGCGTCGATGGCCATGCCCAGCACCAGGGCCATGGCGGCCATGCCCGGCAGCGTCAGCGTGGCCTGGAGCATGGACAGCACGGCCACCAGCAACAGCAGGTTGACACCCAGCGCGACGCTGGAGAACACGCCGAAGAGCATGTAGTAGATGCACATGAAGACCGCTACGGCGACGAAGCCCCAGGTCACGCTGGCAAAGCCCTTGGCAATGTTCTCGGCGCCCAGGCTCGGGCCGATAGTACGTTCCTCGATGATCTCCATGGGTGCGGCCAGGGCACCGGCGCGCAACAGCAGTGCGGTGTCGGCGGCCTCGGTGGTCGTCATGCGGCCGGAAATCTGCACCCGGCCGCCGCCGATCTCGCTGCGGATCACTGGCGCCGTGACCACCTCGCCCTTGCCCTTCTCGAACAGGATGATGGCCATGCGCTTGCCCACGCTCTCGCGCGTCACGTCCTTGAAGATGCGCGCACCCTTGGCGTCCAGCGTCAGGTTGACGGTGGGCTCCTGGGTCTGGCTGTCGAAGCCGGGCTGGGCGTCGGTGAGGTTGTCGCCGGTCAGCACCACCTGCTTCTTGACGATCACGGCCTGGCCGTTGCGGTCCAGGTAGCGCTCGGCGCCGAAAGGCACAGGGCCGCTGCCGGCCTCGGCACTGCGGCCCTCGATGCTTTCGTCCACCATCCGCAGCTCCAGGGTGGCGGTACGACCGAGGATGTCCTTGGCCTTGGCCGTGTCCTGCACGCCGGGCAGCTGCACGACGATACGGTCCAGGCCCTGCTGCTGGATCACGGGTTCGGCCACGCCGAGTTCGTTGATCCGGTTGTGCAGGGTGGTGATGTTCTGCTTGAGCGCCTGCTCCTGCACCAGCCGCATGGACTGGGGCTTGAGGCTCAGGGTCAGCCGGGTGTCGGTTCCCTCCTGGGTCTCGACCGCCTGCAGATCGGCAAACTGGTCCAGCAGCACGCGGCGGGCGGCCTCCAGCGTGGCCGCGTCGCGTAGGCGCAGCTCGATGGTCTGGCCGTTGCGGGCGATACCTGCGTGGCGCACATTCTTCTCGCGCAAGACGGTGCGCAGGTCACCGGCCAGGGACTCGGCCTTCTTGGTGAGCGCGGCCTGCATGTCGACCTGCAGCATGAAATGCACGCCACCGCGCAGGTCCAGGCCCAGGTACATGGGCGCGGCATGCAGCGCAGCGAGCCAGCCCGGGGTGCGCGAGACCAGGTTGAGCGCGACGATGTACTCCGGATCGGCCGGGTCGCGGATCAGGACGCGCTCGATGGCGTCCTTGGCCTTGAGCTGGGTATCGGTATCGTCAAAGCGCACGCGCAGCGAGCCCGCCTCCAGTCCGATCGCCTCGGGCACGAGGCTGGCCTCCTTGAGCGCCGTCTCGACCCGGACCTGGGTGCCGGTGTCGACCTTGAGCACGGCCTTGGCCGACGACACCTGCACGGCCGGGGCTTCGCCGAAAAAATTGGGCGCCGTGTAGACGGCACCCACCAGCAAGGCGATCACGATGATCGCGTATTTCCACAGGGAATAACGGTTCATACAGCTTGGGCGTTGGGCGTCTGGCGTGGGCAAGGGGCATCGGGCGCTTGATGCGCTGAACGCCCGGCACCCAAGCTCACTTCATCGTGCCTTTGGGCAGCACCTGAACCACGGCCTGACGCTGCAGCTGCACCTCGACGCCCGAAGCCAGTTCCACGCCGATGAAGTTGTCGCCCAGCGAGCTCACGCGGCCCAGGATGCCACCGGCCGTCACCACCTCGTCACCCTTGGCCAGGGCCTCGACCATGGCGCGGTGCTCCTTCTGCTTCTTCATCTGGGGACGGATCATGATGAAGTACAGCACCACGAACATCAGCACGATGGGCAGCATGCTCAGCAGCGAGGACTGCATGTCGCCACCGGCGGCAGCGGCAGGGGCGGTCTGGGCAAAAGCGGAAGAAATAAACACGGCTTACTCCACGGGTTCTCTATCGGTTGGGGGAATCCTGCCGCAGGCCCCATCAGGGCTCCCGCGCAGGTGAGCCGCCCATTGTACGGGGGCGTCGGGACCCCGTCCCGTCCTGTGGAAACAGTCCGCTCAGCCGCGCCAGTCCGCCATTTTTTCGGCCCACACCCCCCGCACGGCCGCCAGGTGCCTGGCCTTGACGTGCCCGTAGCCCCGGATCTGCTCCGGCAGGCGCGCGATCTCCACAGCTGCCCCATGGTTGGTCCCGTTCAGCCCGGCCAGCAACGCTTCGATGCCAGCCCGGTATTCGGCCGCCAGGGCGCGCTCCTCACGGCGCTCGGCGGTGTAGCCGAAGGGATCGAAAACCGTGCCGCGCAGGCCTTTCAGACGGGCCAGCAGCCGGAAGGCCCGTCCCATGGCCGGCCCGTAGGAACGCTTGAGCAGTTCGCCCCGGGCGTTTTTCTTCGCCAGCAGGGGCGGCGCCAGATGGTAGTGGAGCTTGTACTCACCCTCAAACATGGCCGCGATACGCTGGCCGAAAGCCGGATCGCTGTGCAGGCGCGCCACCTCGTACTCGTCCTTGTAGGCCATGAGCTTGAAGAGGTAGCGCGCCACGGCCTCGCTCAGCGCAGTCTTGCCCAGGGGCGCTTCGACTGCCTGGACCCGCTGGACGAAGGCCCGGTAGCTTTCGGCATACGCCGCGTTCTGGTAGCCGGTCAGAAACTCGACCCGGCGCGCCACCAGGCTGTCCACCGTCTCGCGCGGCTGGAACTGCACCGCCTGCGCCGGCGTCAGCAGGGCCTGCACGCGCGCCCAGTCCTGGGCCGCCTGGCGGCCCCAGGCGAAGGCCGCCAGATTGGCCTCGACGGCCACGCCATTGAGCTCCATGGCGCGTTGCAGGGCCTCACGGCCCAGGGGGATCCAGCCTTTCTGCCAGGCGTAACCCAGGATCATGGGGTTGACGTAGATGGCGTCACCCATGAGACGGGTGGCCACGGCATCGGCATCGAAGGCGCCCAGCGCCTGCACGCCCACGGTTTGCGCGATCTCGGCCGCACATCGCTGGGCCGGGTTCTGCCAGTCGGCGTTCTTCACGAAGGCCGCGGTCGGCGCGCTGTGGCCATTGAGCGCCACGCGGGTGCGGCCCTCGCGCATGCGCAGCACGGTTTCCTTGCCCGCCGCGACGATGGGATCACAGCCCAGGATCAGGTCGGCCGCTGCCATGCCCACGCGGGTGGTGCTGATGCCGTCCTGCGACGCGGCGATCAGCACATGGCTCCAGGTCGCGCCGCCCTTCTGCGCCAGGCCGGCCGCATCCTGCGTGACGATGCCCTTGCCCTCGATGTGCGCGGCCATGCCCAGCAGCTGACCGATGGTGATGACGCCCGTGCCGCCCACGCCCGCCACCACGATGCCATAGGCGCCGCCCGGGCCCAGCGGTGGCAGCGCGGGCTCGGGTAGTTCGCCCAGGGTGTGGGGTGAGAGCGCCTGCCCCTTGGCCTTCTTGCGCAACTGCCCGCCCTCGACGGTGACGAAGCTCGGGCAGAAGCCTTTGAGACAGGAGTAGTCCTGGTTGCAGCTGCTCTGGTTGATGGTGCGCTTGCGACCGAATTCGGTCTCCAGGGGCTCGACCGAGAGGCAGTTGCTCTGCACACCACAGTCGCCGCAGCCTTCGCAGACCAGCTCGTTGATCACCACGCGTTTCGCGGGTGTCACCATGGTGCCGCGCTTGCGGCGGCGACGCTTCTCGGTAGCGCAGGTCTGGTCGTAGATGATGACCGTGCAGCCCTTGAGCTCGCGGAACTCGCGCTGGATGCGATCGAGCTCGTCACGGTGCTCGATGGCGATGCCAGCCGGCAGACCCGACACGCCCGCGTATTTCTCCGGCTCGTCGGTCACGACGGTGATCTTTTGCGCGCCCTCGGCCCGCATGCTCTGCGCGATCTGGACCACGCTGTGGCCTTCGGGTCGCTCCCCCACCGGCTGCCCACCCGTCATGGCCACCGCGTCGTTGTAGAGCAGCTTGTAGGTGATGTTCACGCCGGCCGCGATGGCCTGGCGCACGGCCAGCAGGCCGCTGTGGAAATAGGTGCCGTCACCCAGATTGGCGAACACATGCTGCTCGCTGCTGAAGGGCTGCTGGCCCACCCAGGGCACGCCCTCGCCCCCCATCTGCGTGAAACCGATGGTGCTGCGGTCCATCCAGGTCGCCATGAAGTGGCAGCCGATGCCGGCCATGGCGCGCGAGCCCTCGG
>JAIERT010000069.1 GCA_019746735.1 Burkholderiaceae bacterium
TGGCCTTCGCCCACGGCTTCAACGTGCACTACAACCAGGTCGTGCCGCGCGCCGATCTGGACGTGTGGATGGTGGCTCCCAAGGCCCCGGGCCACACCGTTCGCAACACCTACACCCAGGGCGGCGGCGTGCCGCATCTGGTGGCCGTGCATCAGGACAAGAGCGGCAAGGCCCGTGACCTGGCCCTGTCCTACGCCATGGCCAACGGCGGCGGCAAGGCCGGCATCATCGAGACCAACTTCAAGGAAGAGACCGAAACCGATCTGTTCGGCGAGCAGGCCGTGCTGTGCGGTGGCGCTGTCGAGCTGATCAAGATGGGTTACGAGACCCTGGTCGAGGCTGGCTATGCCCCCGAGATGGCCTACTTCGAGTGCCTGCACGAGCTCAAGCTCATCGTGGACCTGATCTACGAAGGCGGCATCGCCAACATGAACTACTCGATCTCCAACAATGCCGAGTACGGCGAGTACGTGACCGGCCCCGAGGTGATCAACGAGCAGTCGCGCGTGGCCATGCGCAACGCCCTCAAGCGTATCCAGAACGGTGACTACGCCAAGATGTTCATCCTGGAAGGCCGCACCGGCTACCCCAGCATGACGGCCCGCCGCCGCAACACGGCCGATCACCAGATCGAGGTGGTCGGTGCCCAACTGCGCGCCATGATGCCCTGGATTGCCAAGAACAAGCTGGTCGACCAGACCCGCAACTGATCGGGGTTTTCCTTCGGAGAAACAAGGCCACTACGGTGGCCTTGTTTTATGGGCGACCGGGGGCTGGCTTACACTTGCCGGCATGACACACAAGAATCGGATTCCCGGGATGACACAGTCGAGTGGGGTGAACCATGGATGATGCACCGCAGCAGCAGAGCGCCGAGCAAGCCGGCGTGGTGGTGCGCAAGCGCCGCAAGGGTATCTACATCCTGCCCAATCTCTTCACGCTGGGCGGCCTGTTTGGCGGCTTCTACGCCATCGTGATGGCCATGAACGGCCGCTACGATCTGGCGGCCATCGGCATCTTCAGTGCCATGGTGCTTGACAGCCTGGATGGTCGGGTGGCGCGCATGACCAACACCCAGAGTGCCTTTGGCGAGCAGATGGACTCCCTGGCCGACATGGTCTCCTTTGGCGCCGCACCGGCCCTGGTGGCCTACGAGTGGGCCTTGCGGGGCCTGGGGCGCTGGGGCTGGGTGGCGGCTTTCGTCTACTGTGCCTGCGCGGCCCTGCGTCTGGCCCGCTTCAACGTCAACACCGGTGTGGTGGACAAGCGCTACTTCCAGGGCCTGCCTTCGCCAGCCGCGGCGGCACTGGTGACCGGTTTCATCTGGATCATGACGGAATGGGGTGTCGACCCGGCCGTGGTGGCCTGGCCCATGTTCGTGCTGGCGCTCTATGCGGGCCTGACCATGGTGAGCAATGTTCCCTTCTACAGCTTCAAGGACCTGAGCATGAAGAAGAGCGTGCCCTTCGCCGTGGTCATTCTCATCGTGCTGGGCATTGCCGTGGTCACCATCGATCCGGCCACCGTGCTTTTCGGCGTTTTTGTGGTCTATGGCCTCAGTGGCTATGGCGTCTATGTCTGGCGCAAGCTCAAGGGCCAGCCTGTGAGCGTGATCAGCACCTCGACGGACGAACCGGAAGAGCGTGGCCTGCACCATTGAATAAATGCCGGAATAGGTGATGACTATGACCTGTCCGCACTTTTGTGCTACATTGAAGCCATGAAATTCCTCGCGCTAGCACTACTGCTGACCTGCCAACACGGGCGGTACCGGTAGCGCGCGCGCATTCCAAACCAAGGCCCGTATGCACCCGCAGCGGGCCTTTTGTTTTAGGTTTTCGTTTTCGAACTGCGGGCGTCCAGCGAACAGGAGCAAAAAATGGCTGACAAACTGATCATTTTCGACACTACCTTGCGCGACGGTGAGCAGTCGCCCGGCGCGTCCATGACCAAGGACGAGAAGCTGCGCATCGCGCGCCAGCTCGAGCGCCTGAAGGTCGACGTGATCGAGGCGGGCTTTGCCGCCAGCTCCAACGGCGATTTCGAGGCCGTGCAGGCGATCGCCAACGCGATCAAGGACTCGACGATCTGCTCGCTCTCGCGCGCCAATGATCGGGACATCTCGCGTGCCGCCGAGGCGCTCAAGGGCGCCAACCGGGCCCGCATCCACACCTTCATCGCGACGTCGGCGCTGCACATGGAGAAAAAGCTGCGCATGAGCCCCGAGCAGGTGCTGGAGCAGGCCAAGCTGGCGGTGCGCTTTGCCCGCAACCAGGTTGCCGACGTGGAGTTCAGCGCCGAGGATGGTTACCGTTCCGAGATGGACTTTCTCTGCCGTGTCGTCGAGGCCGTCATCAAGGAGGGGGCGACCACCATCAACATTCCCGATACCGTGGGCTATGCCATCCCCGAGCTTTACGGCGAATTCATCAAGACCCTGCGCGAGCGCGTGCCCAACGCCGACAAGGCCATCTGGTCCGTGCATTGCCATAACGACCTGGGCATGGCCGTGGCCAACTCGCTCGCGGGTGTGAAGATCGGTGGCGCCCGCCAAGTCGAATGCACCATCAACGGCCTGGGCGAGCGCGCCGGCAACTGCAGCCTGGAGGAAATCGTCATGGCGGTGCGGACGCGTCGTGATTACTTCAGCCTGGATGTCGGCATCGACACCTCGCAGATCGTGCCGGCCAGCCGCATGGTCAGCCAGACCACGGGGTTTGTCGTGCAGCCGAACAAGGCCGTGGTCGGTGCCAATGCCTTTGCCCATGCCTCCGGCATCCACCAGGACGGCGTGCTCAAGGCCCGCGACACCTACGAGATCATGCGGGCCGAGGACGTGGGCTGGAGTGCCAACAAGATCGTTCTCGGCAAGCTGTCGGGTCGCAATGCTTTCAAGCAGCGCCTGCAGGATCTGGGCGTGGCCCTGGAGAGCGAGACCGAGCTCAACACCGCCTTTGCCAGGTTCAAGGAGCTGGCGGATCGCAAGAGCGAGATCTTCGACGAGGACATCCTGGCCCTGGTCAGCGATGAGAGCGTCACCAGCGAGAAGGAGCAGTACGGTTTTGTCTCCCTGGCGCAACACAGTGAAACGGGCGAGAAGCCGCACGCGGCCATCGTCTTTACGGTAGATGGCAAGGAGGTGCATGGCGAATCCGACGGCAATGGGCCGGTCGATGCGTCGCTCAAGGCCATCGAGTCGCACATCAAGAGCGGCGCGGAGATGGTGCTGTATTCGGTCAATGCCATCAGTGGCTCCACCGAGAGCCAGGGCGAGGTGACGGTGCGCCTGCAGAACAGTGGCCGGGTGGTCAATGGGGTGGGGGCGGATCCCGACATCGTCGTGGCCTCTGCCAAGGCCTACCTCAGCGCCCTCAACAAACTGCACAGCAAGGCCGACCGTGTTGCAGCGCAAGGGTAAGGACATTTCGTAACTTGTAAGAATGTGTTGAGAAAACGACGCCAAGTGCTTGATCCTGCATGATATTTTCTGTATAACCTCGATCGAGGTGGTGCCATGTTCCCCTGGCACCCATTTTTTGCGGTGCAAGGGTGTGCGGGTGAAACATTTGCGTCATTTTTTCTGGGTGGGTTCGGTCGCGCTGGCCATGCTGGCGGCCGTTCCCTTGACGGCCACAGCCCAGTCCCAAGGGGCTGGCAAGCACGCTTCCGCCAAGAAAAACACGACCGAGGCCAAGCGCAAGGCGTATGCCAAACGCAGTGCGCGTGTCGTGCGTCCTGCCCGTCCTTCCGATGCCATGCGGGCGGGTTTGCATGGCACCCGTGACCCGCTTTCCCTGCGCTCCAGCGTCGCCTATGTGGTCGATCAGGAGACTCAGGAAGTGTTGTTCAGCAAGAACGAAGAGGCCGTTCTGCCCATCGCTTCGCTGACCAAGCTCATGACAGCGCTTCTGATCAGCGAGGCCGAGTTGCCGCTGGACGAGTCCATCACCATCACCCGTGACGATGTGGATACCGAAAAAGGCAGCGCCTCGCGACTGCGCATCGGCGCCACGCTGACCCGCGGCGAGCTGCTGCACCTGGCCCTGATGTCCAGCGAGAACCGTGCGGCACATGCCCTGGGCCGCACCTATCCCGGCGGGCTGGACGTGTTTGTCGAGATGATGAACGCCAAGGCCCAGCTGCTGGGCATGCAGGACACGCGCTTCGTCGAGCCCACGGGCCTGTCCAGCAAGAACAGGTCGAGCGCACGCGATCTGGCTGTGCTGGTGGACGTGGCTTCTGAAGACGAGCTGCTGCGCGACTATTCCACCTCACGCGCGCATCAGGTGGCGGATGGCCGGCGCAAGCTCATGTTCAGCAATACCAACCGCCTGGTGCTCAACCCGCGCTGGGAGATCGGCCTGCAGAAGACCGGCTACATCTCCGAGGCGGGTCAGTGCCTGGTCATGCAGGCCAAGGTGGCCGGGCGCAATGTGATCATGGTGTTCCTGGATTCTGCGGGCAAGCTCAGCCGCCTCGGCGATGCCGAACGTGTGCGTCGCTGGGTTGAGTCGATCCCGGCCAAGCAGCAGATCGTGCCTGTGACCGACAACCGTACGGAGCCGCAGGCCACGCGCCTGTTGTGACGCGCGGCCGCAGGTCGGCATGAGGATTCTGAGAGGGGCGCCGCGGCGCCCCTCAGCGTTTCTCGGCGCTGCCTGCCTGATAGCCCAGCATGCGCGAAATCTCGCTGGCCACGGCCTGCAGCTTGGGCAGCCAGTCCTTGTCCAGCCGGCCAGTCGGGGCCGAGATCGAGAGTCCTGCCACCAGCTTGCCCTGGTCGTCGTGGATACCGGCGGCCATGCAATGCACGCCCAGTTCCAGTTCCTCGTCGTCGTGGGCCACGCCGTACTGGCGTACCTTGGAGAGCTCGCGCTCCAGCACCGGCAGCTGCGTGATGCTGTTCTTGGTATGGCCGGCCAGACCGGTGCGCGTGGCATAGGCGCGCACGCGCTGCGGGTCGTCGTCGGCCAGGAAGAGCTTGCCCACCGAGGTCAGGTGCAGCGGGGCGCGGCCGCCGATGGCGCGCACCACCTGCATGCCCGACCGTTCGCTGTAAGCGCGCTCGATGTAGACGATCTCGTCGCCCTGGCGCATGCTCAGGTTCACCGGTTGCTGGATCAGGCGATGCAGCTCGCGCATGGGGGCAATGGCCGCGTCGCGTACGTTCAGGCGCGCCTTGACCAGGTTGCCCAGTTCCAGCAGGCGCATGCCCAGACGATAGGTGCCAGGCTGGGGGCGATCGACATAACGACCGCTGGCCAGGTCGTTGAGGATGCGATGGGCGGTGGAGGGATGCAACCCGGTCTTCTCACTGATTTCCTTCAGTGAGATGGCGTCTTCGCGCGTGGCCAGCACATCCATCAGGGTGAACATGCGTTCGATCACCTGCACGGTCGGCGTGGCAACGGCATCCGGGTCTTTTTTCTTCATCGGGGGCGCTCCTGCATAGGACTCCCGATTTTATCTCGTGAAATCAATCTTTGGGGCTCGACATGCCACGGTCGTGCAGGACCACAGGCTGCCAGCGTCCCTGTCGCAGCAATTCATGGGGGGCGTAGCGGGCCTTGTAATTCATCTTGGGGCTGTCCTCGATCCAGTAGCCTAGGTAGACGTGTGACAGCCCGAGCTGTCGCGCCTGTTCGATCTGCCAGAGCACGCTGTAGGTGCCGTAGCTGGCCTGCAGGTCGGGGTCGTAAAAGGTGTAGACGGCCGAGAGCCCGTCATCCAGCACATCCAGTACCGAGACCATGCGCAACGCGCCGGGCTGGCCGTCGGACTGGGCTTCGCGGAATTCGACCAGACGTGAGTTGACCCGGCTCTGGAGCAGGAACTGCGTGTACTGGTCGATGCTGTCCTGGTCCATGCCGCCACCCGCATGACGGCCGTTCTGGTAGCGCAGGTAGAGCTGGTAGTGCTCGGGGACGAAGCACAGGCGTGAGACGCGGACCTGCAGATCCTGGTGCGCTTTCCAGGCGCGCCGCTGGCTGCGGCTGGGCTGGAAGTCGGGCACGCGTACGCGCAGCGGTACGCAGGCCTGGCAGCCATCGCAGTGCGGCCGGTAGGTGAACATGCCGCTGCGGCGAAAGCCCTGGGCGACGAGTCCGGAATAGGTGGAGTTGTTGATCAGGTGGCTGGGTGTGGCCACCTGCGAGCGTGCCAGTCGCCCACCCAGATAGCTGCAGGGATAGGGCGCCGTGGCATAGAACTGCAGGCTCTGGAGGGGCAGATCCTTGAGGTGCGTCACGTCGATTCCGTGGGGGGCGTCAACAGTTGCTGCCAGTATAGGGGCTGGAACTGCCAGCGAGGGGGCGGCAGCTGACGGGCCACGTCAATGTGGCGCAGAAAATCCACACGGGGGATCTCATGCGCCCCAAGCGTCGCCAGATGAGGGGTGTTCTGCTGGCAGTCGATCAGGGCAATCTCATGCGCGCGGCAGAAGGCCACCAGCGCCGCCAGCGCGATCTTGGAGGCATCGCTGGCGTGCGCGAACATCGACTCACCGTATACGGCACGCCCCAGGGACACGCAGTACAGGCCGCCCACCAGCTGGCCATTCACCCAGGTCTCCACGCTGTGCGCATGACCGGCGCGGTGCAGGGCGATATAGGCCCGCACCATGGCCGGGACGATCCAGGTGCCATCCTGTCCAGGCCGCGGACTGCCGGCGCAGGCGCTGATGACGTCCTGGAAGGCCGAGTCGAAACGGATCTCGCAGCCCGGTGTGATCACGAATTTCTGCAGGGTCTTGCGCAGCGAGCGGTGCAGGCGGAACTCCTTCACCTTCAGCACCATGCGTGGGTCGGTGCTCCACCAGAGGATGGGCTGGCCCGGACTGAACCAGGGGAAGATGCCGCGGGCGTAGGCACGGCACAGGCTGTCCACGTCCAGGCTGCCGCCGGCGGCCAGCAGGCCCGGTGCGTCAGAGCCGCGCGCCCAGGCCTGCTCCACCGGCGGGAAGTCCTCGCCAGGTTCAAGCCAGGGCAGGGGGAAGGGACGTGCGCGCATGCAGAAACTTTAGCGCATGGGCGAAGGCTTGCAGGCCGCCCGGTAGAATACGCGCTCAGTCGGGGCGTAGCGCAGCCTGGTAGCGCATCTGCTTTGGGAGCAGAGGGTCGTACGTTCGAATCGTATCGCCCCGACCATCTACATATCCTCGGTCTCCATGAGAGCCCTTCTTTCTTCCCTGGTGCTGCTGTCGACTCTGTGCATCGGGCCGGCGGTCCAGGCCTGGACCTTGCAAGGCCAGGTGGTGGCGGTTGTCAGTGGCGACACCCTGCGCATCCGTGACGATCGCAAGGTCCAGTACACGGTGCGACTGGCCGGTGTCGATGCGCCGGAAAAATTCCAGGCTTACGGCCAGCGCTCGCTTGATTCCCTGCGGGAGCTGGCCTTCCAGCGTTATGTGACGGTGGAGGGAACAGGCACCGGCAGCCCACGCATCGGCCGGGTGCGGGTCGAGGGACGCGACATCAGCCTGGAACAGTTGCAGCTTGGCGCGGTCTGGTACGCCTCCTCGCGCGCCCAGGCCTTGCCCGAGGCCGATCGCCAGGCCTATGCCGCGGCCCAGGAAGACGCGCGTCAGCGACGCACCGGCCTCTGGCGCGACAAGCAGCCGATCCCGCCCTGGGACTACCGGGCCGGTCGCCGCAAGTAAGGCGGCGCACCGCTAGATCTTCAGCGCTTCGACCCGGACCTGGGCCTGCAGCCAGCGCTGCACGGCCGCCTGCAATTCGCCCGCGTCGCCCGTGGTGTACCAGAGCGGTTGAGGCTGGCCGGTTTGCGCGGCCTGCGGCAGCATGCGGCGGGTCTGTCGTGCCACGGGCGCCCCGCTTTCCACCAGTGCCACCTCCGGGCCGAGCAGGGCCCGCAAGGTGGGCAGGATCAGCGGGTAATGGGTGCAGCCCAGCACCACGGTATCGATCTGGCCACTTGCCGCGCCACAGCCGCCCAGCGCGGCTACATGCTCCCGGGCCAGCGCCTGGATGCGCGACAGGTCCTGGTGCTCGATCGCATCGGCCAGGCCGTCACAGGCCCGCAGCACAAAATCCGCCTGGTCGGCGAGGGACTGATGCAGGGTCTGAAACTTGGCGCTTTGCAAGGTGCCGCGCGTGGCCAGCACGCCCACACGGTGTGTCCGGCTGGCGAGGGCCGCCGGTTTGAGTGCAGGCTCCAGTCCCACGATGGGCAGGTCCGGATGTTCTTCACGCAGCAGGTGGATGGCCGCGGCTGTGGCCGTGTTGCATGCCACGACCAGGGCCTGGATGTCGTGCGCGGCACGCAGGTGCTGCGTGATCAGGCGCGAGCGCGTGATCACGTGGGTGGCATCGCGCTCGCCATAGGGCGCGTGGCCACTGTCGGCCAGGTAGACGAAGCTCTGGTGCGGCAGCTCGGACCGCAGCGCCTGCAGGACGCTGAGGCCGCCGATGCCGCTGTCGAAGACGCCGACCGGTCGTGTCGTCACGCGGCTCAGGCGGTGGCGAGCGAGATGCCCTTGAACTCGCCGCTGGCGATGCGCTTGCTCCACTCGGCCGGGCCGGTGACGTGGGCGCTGGTGCCGCCGGCGTCCACGGCCACGGTCACGGGCATGTCCACCACGTCGAACTCGTAGATGGCTTCCATGCCCAGGTCTTCAAAGCCCACGACCTTGGCGGTCTTGATGGCCTTGCTGACCAGGTAGGCGGCGCCGCCCACAGCCATGAGGTAGGCACTCTTGTGCTTGCGGATCACTTCCACGGCCTCGGGGCCGCGCTCGGCCTTGCCGATCATGGCGATCAGGCCGGTCTGGCCCAGCATGGTCTCGGTGAACTTGTCCATGCGTGTGGCGGTGGTGGGGCCGGCGGGACCCACGGCTTCGCCCTTGATCGGGTCCACCGGGCCCACGTAGTAGATCACGCGGTTGGTGAAGTCCACGGGCAGCTTCTCGCCACGGCTCAGCATGTCGGCGATGCGTTTGTGCGCGGCGTCGCGGCCGGTAAGCATCTTGCCGTTGAGCAGCAGGGTGTCGCCCGGCTTCCAACTTGCCACTTCTTCCTTGCTCAGCTTGTTGAGGTCGACGCGTTGGCTCTTTTTGGTGTCGGGCGTCCAGTTGACGTCGGGCCAGAGGTCCAGGCTGGGCGGGTCCAGGTAGACCGGGCCCGAGCCGTTCAGCACGAAGTGCGCGTGGCGCGTGGCGGCGCAGTTGGGGATCATGGCCACGGGCTTGCTGGCCGCGTGCGTGGGATACATCTTGATCTTCACGTCCAGCACCGTGGTCAGGCCGCCCAGGCCCTGGGCGCCAATGCCCAGCGCATTGACCTTCTCGTGCAACTCCAGGCGCAGCTCTTCCACCTGCGTGAGCTTCTCGCCCTTGGCGGCCTTCTGCTGCAGCTCGTACATGTCGAGGTCATCCATCAGGCTTTCCTTGGCCATGAGCACGGCCTTCTCGGCCGTGCCGCCGATGCCGATGCCCAGCATGCCGGGCGGGCACCAGCCCGCACCCATGGTGGGCACGGTCTTGAGCACCCAGTCCACGAGGGAGTCGCTGGGGTTCATCATGACCATCTTGGACTTGTTCTCCGAGCCACCGCCCTTGGCGGCCACGGTGACTTCCACCGTGTCGCCAGCCACGATCTCGGTGAAGATGACCGCGGGCGTGTTGTCCTTGGTGTTCTTGCGCGCGAAGTGCGGGTCGGCCAGCACGCTGGCGCGCAGCGTATTGTCCGGATGGTTGTAGGCGCGACGCACGCCCTCGTTGACGGCGTCCTCCAGGCCACCGGTGAAACCTTCCCAGCGCACGTTCATGCCGACCTTGAGGAAGACGTTCACGATGCCGGTGTCCTGGCAAATCGGGCGGTGGCCGATGGCGCTCATCTTGCTGTTGGTCAGGATCTGCGCAATCGCGTCCTTGGCGGCCGGGCTCTGCTCACGCGCATAGGCGCGGGCCAGGTGGGCGATGTAGTCGGTCGGGTGGTAGTAGCTGATGTACTGCAGGGCGGCGGCGATCGATTCGATCAGGTCGGCTTGCTTGATGATCGTGGTCATGGTCGTTACTCGGTCTCGAAGGGCTGCGCCCGGATGCGGGGACGAACGGCGCATGCGGCCGGCGGCCGCAGCCCGCTATTTTGACAGGCTGCGTTACGCCCGGCTGACGCCAGTCCGGGGGATCGAATTCCCGGGGGGATCAGTTCCCGCGCCGCTCGGGCACGGCGTCGGCCGGTGGCACGGCACGGCTGGGCACGCGCAGGTGCAGCGCAGCCTGGGCCATCAGGTTGGCGGAGACCGGCGCGGTGACGAACACGAAGAGGGTGATGAGCAGTTCGGCAAAACCGATGCGGCCCTGGCCCAGCGCCACCACCATGCTGGCCAGCAGCACCCCCCCCACGCCCAGCGTGGAGGCCTTGGTGGGCGCGTGCAGGCGCATGAAGAAGTCGGGCAGGCGCACCAGGCCGATGGCGCCGACCAGCGAGAAGATGGCCGCCACCAGCAGCAGTGCTGCGGCCAGCCATTCAACGAGAGGATGCAGATCGCTCATGTCGGACTCCTCATTCGACCACGTCGCCGCGTGTCAGGTAGCGCGCCAGGCCGACGGTGGAGGCGAAGCCGAGCATGGCAATGATGAGGGCGGCTTCGAAAAGCAGCGGCGTGCCCAGACGGATGCCCAGCAGCACTACGAGCGCCACGGCATTGATGTAGAGCGTGTCGACGGCCAGGATGCGGTCGGTCGCGTGCGGGCCGCGCAGCAGGCGCCAGGCGCACAGCACGATGGCCAGGGCCACGGCGCCAGTGGCGATGTTCAGGGCCAGGGGCAGGATGCTCATGCGGTCTCTCCTTGGGGGCTGGCTTCGAAGATCTCGCGCAAAGGCGTCTCGTAGCGCGCCTTCATCTCGGCGGCGGCCTGGGCGGGGTCGCTGCAGTCCAGGGCGTGGACCCAGATCAGGCGGTGTTGCTCGTCCACCGTGCACGAGACCGTGCCCGGCGTGGTGGTGATGATGCTGGCGAACAACGCGATGGCGGTGGGATGCTGCAGATCGAGCGGGACCGGCACCCAGGCCGGCTGTGGCCGGTCCATGCGGCCCAGCACCAGGCGGGCCACGGTGATGTTGGAGAGCACGATGTCCCACAGCACCACCAAGGTCAGGCGCAGCGCGGGAGCGATGCGGATGCGACCGGCCGGGGGCAGGGCCTCGTGCAGCAGGCGCGGCACGAGCAGGCCGATCAGCGCTGCCGACAGCAGGTGCACGGGTGCGATCGACTGCGACAGCAGCAGCCAGGACAGCGCGAGCAGTGCCGACAGCCAGGGATGGGCGAGCCAGCCGGTTTTCTTCTTCATCGCGGGTCTCCGGGCAGGCGTACTTCGCCAGCGCCGCCCTGGTAGGGGCGGGTGGTCCTGGCGGCGGGGCCGCCCTGGGCGGCGAGCACGGCCTCGGCGTAGGTTTGGCGGTCGGCCAGCTGGGCGGCTGCCGCGTCGGTGTAGCGCTTCATGGGCGAGGCGTAGACGGCCAGCAGCAGGCTCAGGCCCAGCAGGCCCATCGTGGCCGAGGTCAGGCGCCAGCTGCTGCCGGAGGCCACCGGGGCGTGGGCGCTGGGCACCACGTTCCAGAACAGCAGGGTGCCGGCGCGCGCCAGGCCCACCAGCGTCAGGAAGCCGGCCAGCAGCACCACGCTCCAGACCCAGGCGAGGGCCGGTGTGGGCGCGGCGCTCTCCAGGATCATGAGCTTGCCCAGGAAACCGGGCAGGGGCGGCAGGCCAGCCACGGAGGCGGCGCCCAGCAGGGTCATGAGCCCCAGCAGCACCGGCTGGGCCACGGGGTTGGCCGGTTGCAGGCGGTCCCCCATGTCGCCGCGCTGCGAGGCCACGAGCTCCACCAGCAGGAACAAGGCGGCCATGACCAGCGTGCTGTGCACCATGTAGTACAGCGCGGCGGACATGGCGGCGGGTGTGAACAGGCCCACGCCGGCCAGGATGGTGCCCACCGAGGCGACCGTGAGGTAGGCGGCCAGGCGCGCCAGGCTGTGGGCGGCCAGCGCGCCCAGCACGGCCAGCGCGATGGTGCTCAGGGCCAGGGGCAGCAGCCAGGGCTGGGCGGTGAGCGCGGCGTGGCCGGCGTCCGGTCCCAACATGACGCCGTGCACGCGGATGATGCTGTAGACGCCGACCTTGGTCATGATGGCAAACAAGGCCGCCACCGGCGCGCTGGCAGCGGCGTAGGTACCGGGCAGCCACAGGTACAGCGGCACGATGGCGGCCTTGAGTCCGAAGACCACCAGCAGCACCAGCGCGCCGATCTTCAGCAGCACAGCCTGCTCGGCGTCGAGCTGCGCCACGCGCAGCGCGAGGTCGGCCATGTTGAGCGTGCCGGTCAGGGCGTAAATCACGGCCAGGCCAATCAGGAACAGCGCCGAGGCCACCAGGTTGAGCACCACGTAGTGCACGCCGGCCTTGTAGCGCTCGCTCCCCTGACCGTGCACCAGCAGCACGTAGGAGGCGATCAGCAACACCTCGAAGAAGACGAAGAGGTTGAACAGGTCGCCAGTCACGAAGGCACCCGACAGGCCCATGAGCTGGAAGTGGAAGAGGGCGTGGAAATAGCGGCCATGGGCGTCCCAGCCGCCGCTGGCGTAGCAGAGCACGGGCACGGCGATGGTCCAGGTCAGCGCCAGCATCAGGGCGCTGAGGCGGTCCACCACCAGCACGATGCCGAAGGGCGCGGGCCAGTTGCCCAGGGGGTAGACCGTGAGCGTGCCACCGGCGGCCTCGGTCAGCAGACGCCAGGCCAGCAGCGCACCGAAGATGGCACTGGCCAGGCTCAGCGCGCGGCCACGGCGCAACTGCTTACCGCCGTGGCTGGCCTGCCCGCCGCCGTCGCCAAGCAGCAGCAGGGCGACCGCCGTGAACAGAGGCAGCAGCACCGGCAGCACCGGCAGGTGCGTGGCGAAGAGCACGTCGAGGAATCCGCTCATGCCTGCTCGCTCCGTTCACGCGGTCCGCCCGGCTCATGGCCGTCGACGTGGTCGGTGCCCGTCTCATGGCGGCTGCGCAGGGCCAGCTCGATCACGAAGCCGGTGGTGGCGAAGCCGATCACGATGGCTGTCAGCACCAGGGCCTGGGGCAGCGGGTCAGCCACCTGCGAGGCGCCGCCGAGGATGGGGGCGGCATCCAGCCACAGGCGACCCATGGCAAAGATGAACACGTTGACGGCATAGCCCAGCAGGCTCAGGCCGATCACGACAGGCCAGGTCCGGCCGCGCAGGATCAGGTAGATGCCGGTGGCTGTCACGGCACCGATGCCGGTGGCGACCAGAAATTCAAGACTCATGGCGGGTCTCCAGCGGCTGGCGCGGGGCCGTGCCGTTTTCACGTGTGACGGCGCCCAGGGTGGACAGGGTCAGCAGGGTGGCGCCGACCACGGTGACGTAGACGCCCAGGTCGAACAGCGCGGCCGTGGCCAGCGGCAGCTCGCCCAGTACGGGCACATGGGGATGGCCGTGCGCGCTGGTCAGGAAGGGCTGGCCCAGGGCAAAGGCGCCCAGACCCGTCAGCCCCGCGATCCCCAGCCCGATGCCGATCCAGCGCACGAAGCGCCGGCCACCGCCCGCATGCAGCAGCGCTTCGGCGCGGGTCTGGCCCAGCGCCATGTACTGCAGCACCAGCGCCACGGCGGTGATCAGGCCAGCGATGAAGCCGCCACCGGGCAGGTTGTGCCCGCGCATGAAGATGTAGAGCGTGACCACCAGGGCCAGCGGCAGTACCACGCGCGCGGCCACGCGCAGCATCAGCGGCTGGGTGGCAAAGGTCCAGGGCTGGCCGCTGGCGTCATGGGCCGGGCGGCGCGTGCGCATGCCGTCCATCAGCGCCAGCACGCCGATGGCGGCGATGCCCAGCACGGTGATCTCGCCGAAGGTGTCGTAGCCGCGGAAGTCGACCAGGATGACGTTGACCGCATTGGTGCCGCCACCGGCGATGGCCGAGTGGTTGAGGAAGTACCAGGAGATCGAGTCGTGATCGCGCGTAAGCATGACCCAGGCGAGCCAGGCCATGCCACCGCCGCCAGCAAGCGCCAGCACGGCGTCGCGCAGGCGGCGGGCGCGGCTCGATTCCCGCGGGCTCTGCCGCGGCAGCAGGGCCAGGCCCATGAGCAGCAGCACGGTGGAAACCACCTCGACGGTGAGCTGGGTCAGGGCCAGGTCGGGGGCCGAGAAAGAGACAAAGGTCAGTGCCGTCACCAGGCCCACCACCCCGGTGACTACCACCGATTCGAAGCGTTGGTGGTGTCGCAGCGCCAGCCAGGCGCAGGCCAGCAGCAGCAGGGTCCAGAGCACGAGCGCCGGGAAGGAAACGGGCAGCAAGCTGCGGGTGCCGGTGCCCGGAATGCCCTCGGCCAGCAACGGGGCCACGGCCACGGCCAGTGTGGCGATCACCATCCAGGCGATGTAGCGTTGCAGCGAGGCGGTTTCCAGCAGGGCGGTGACACGGCCGGCGCTGCCGAAGAGGCGATCCATGCCACGCGTGAAGAGGTTCAGGCCGGTCAGGAGACCGAACCAGTTTTCCGAACTGAGGCGGTGCAGGCGGTGGTCGCGCGCCAGCCAGAAATAGAGGCCGGCACCGGCGGCCAGGGCCAGCGCGCTGAGCGCCAGTGGCAGGTTGAAGCCGTGCCAGATGGCCAGCTGGTACTCGGGCGGGGCGTGGCCCAGCATGGCGGTGGCGGCAACCTGCACCAGCGGGCCGAGCGTGAGCGCGGGCAGCACACCCACGAGCACGCAGACTGCCGCGAGCAGCATCACCGGCAGGCGCATGCCCAGCGGCGGGTCGTGCGGATGGGCCTCGGGCGGCAGGTCACGCGCGGGGCCGTTGAAGAAGACGTCGTGCACCAGGCGCGCCGAGTAGGCCACGCTGCACAGCGCCGCCAGCGTGGCCAGCGCGGGGACGCCCCAGCGCCAGCCGCCGGCCTGGGCGAACTGCACCGCCTCGGTGAGGAACATCTCCTTGGACAGGAAGCCGTTGAACAGCGGCACGCCGGCCATGGCGGCGGCGGCGGTCATGGCCAGCGTGGCGGTCCAGGGCATGGTGTGCCACAGGCCGCCGAGACGACGCTGGTCGCGCGTGCCAGTTTCGTGGTCGATGATGCCGGCGCTCATGAAGAGCGCCGCCTTGAAGCTCGCGTGGTTGAGGATGTGGAAGACTGCCGCCACGGCGGCCAGCGGCGAGCCCAGGCCGATCAGGAAGGTGATCAGGCCCAGGTGACTGACGGTGGAGTAGGCGAGCAGGCCCTTGAGATCGTGCTTGAAGATCGCGATGAAAGCGGCGAAGACCACGGTCGCCAGACCGGCCGTGCTGACGAGGGCCGTGAAGAGCTCGCTGCCGCCGATGACGGGCGTGAGACGCATCAGCAGGAAGATGCCGGCCTTG
This sequence comes from Burkholderiaceae bacterium, assembly GCA_019746735.1. Taxonomy (GTDB): domain Bacteria; phylum Pseudomonadota; class Gammaproteobacteria; order Burkholderiales; family Burkholderiaceae_C; genus Hylemonella. The sequence continues at coordinate 15,389 of JAIERT010000069.1, forward strand.
ACCATGGTGGCCGAGTGCAGGTAGGCCGAGACCGGCGTCGGGGCGGCCATGGCCTGTGGCAACCAGAAGTGGAAGGGAAACTGGGCGCTCTTGGTGAAGGCGCCGACCAGGATCAGCAGCAGGGCCGCCGGGTAGCGCGCGTCGGCCTGGATGCGCGCGCCCTGGTCCAGCATCTGGCTGAGTTCGTAGGTGCCGGCGATCTGGCCCAGCAGCACAAAGCCGCCCAGCATGGCCAGGCCGCCACCGCCGGTGATGGCCAGCGCCATGCGAGCCCCGGCGCGGGCATCGGCGCGGTGCTTCCAGTAGCCCACCAGCAGGAAGGAGGAGATGCTGGTGAGTTCCCAGAACACCACGAGCAGCAGCAGGTTGTCCGACAGCACGATGCCCAGCATGGCGGCCATGAACAGCATGAGCGTGCTGTAGAACTTGCCCACCGGATCGTCCACGCCGAGGTAGAAATGGGCGTAGAGGATGATCAGCAGGCCGATGCCGGTGATCAGCAGCGCGAACATCAGTGCCAGGCCGTCCAGGCGCAGGCCGAGGTTGAGTCCGATCTCGGGCACCCATGGGGTGAAGGTCTGCAGCACCTCGCCGCCCATCACGGCGGGCAGGTGCATCAGCAGCAGGGCGAAACTGGTGGCGGTGACTGCGGCGGCGAGCCAGGCGGTCTGGCTGCTCTGCTGCGCGGCGGGTCGGGTGCCCGACCAGCCGGTGAGCACCGTGCCGGCCAGCAGGGGGAGAAAGATGATGAGAGAGAGCAAGGGTGGCGCAGTCCTGGAAAGCTGGCAGGATTCTAGAGAGTCGAGAGCCCTGCCGGCCTTGGCCCGCCGTGCCGGAGGGAATAGAGCGGGGGCGGCCGGGGCCGCCTGTCAGGCCCGGGGCGTGCCTGCGGAAGGACGACGCAGCAGGACCACCACCAGTGTGACCACGGTGAGCGGCAGCACGAAACCGAGCATGGCGGCCGAGTAGGCGGGCAGTGCGTCGTGCTGCCGTGCGGCCAGGATCAGGTAGGCCACGTAGGCGGCGTAGTACAGCATGAACACGCCACCCTCCCAGCGCGCGATCTCGCGTCCGGTCATGAAGACCGGCAGACAGGCCAGGGCCACGGCGAGCATGACCCAGATGTCGAAGTGCTGCACGGCGGCCGGCACCACCAGTCCCGTGTCGCCAGCCAGCAGACCCGCCAGGCCCAGGCATCCCAGGATGTTGAACACGCAACTGCCCACGACATTGCCGACGGCGATGTCACGCTCGCCCTTGATGGCCGCCATCACGGAGGTGGCGACTTCGGGCATAGAGGTGCCGGCTGCGACGATGGTCAGGCCGATGACCAGGTCGCTCACGCCCATGGACCGGGCAAAGGTGACGGAGGCGTCGACCAGCCAGTCCGCACCCAGGACGAGCAGCGCGAGGCCGATGACGATGAGGGCCAGCTGCACGGGCAGCTTCGCATCCCAGCTGCCCGGGGCCGCGGGGCGCACCTCGGCCGCGTACTCTTCATTGGCGCTGGCGCTCTCGTTGCGTGACTGCACGATCAGGAAGCCGGTGTAGGCCAGCATCAGCGCCGTCAGCATGGCGGCGTCGTACCAGCCCAGCGTGCCGTCGAGGGTGAGGACCAGGAGCAGCAGCGAGGCTCCGATCATGATGGGTACCTCCTGGCGGATCAGCTGGATATGGACCGCCAGTGGCGTGATCAGGGCCGACAGGCCCAGGATGAACAGCACGTTGAAGATGTTGCTGCCCACCACGTTGCCGATGGCCAGATCCGTCTTGCCGCCGAGCACAGCCCCGGCCGAGACCGCCATCTCGGGCGCGCTGGTGCCGAAGGCCACGATGGTCAGCCCGACCACCAGAGGCGAGAGCCCGAAGGACAAGGCCAGACGCGATGCGCCCCGGACCAGCAGCTCGGCGCCAGCCACCAGGGCGAGCAGGCCGGCGATGAACATCAACAGGGTCATGGTCGGCCGTTCAGGAGGGTTTCAGTGCCCGGTGCCTGGCGCCTGATGGCTGCTGTTGAGCAGCTTGTCGGTGTAGGCGATGGCGATGGCACTGAGCAGGAAGACGACGTGGATGATGGTCTGCCACATCAGGACCTTGACGTCGTAGTTCGCCGCGTTGATGAAGGTCTTGAGCAGGTGGATCGAGGAGATGCCGATGATGGCGGTGGCCAGCTTGACCTTGAGTACCGAGGCGTTCACATGGCTGAGCCATTCGGGCTGGTCTGGATGGCCCTCCAGGTGCATGCGGCTCACGAAAGTCTCGTAGCCGCCGACGATGACCATGATCAGCAGGTTGGAGATCATGACCACGTCGATCAGGGCCAGCACGACCAG
>JAIERT010000097.1 GCA_019746735.1 Burkholderiaceae bacterium
TCCTCGTCCACCACCACGTCCATGGCGTGCTTCTCTTCGTCCACCACGATGGACTGCACATTGGCCGGGGCCAGGGCACCGATCACGAACTGGGCCGGGTCTTCGCTCCAGAGCACGATGTCCACGCGCTCGCCGGCGAGCTCGTTGGTCACGGCGTTGACACGGGTGCCGCGCACGCCCACGCAGGTGCCGATGGGGTCGACGCGCTTGTCGTGCGAGAGCACGGCGATCTTGGCGCGCGAACCGGCGTCACGGGCGCAGCTCTTGATCTCCAGCAGACCCTGCTCGATCTCGGGCACTTCCTGGCGGAACAGCTCGATCATGAACTCGGGCGCCGAACGCGACAGGATGATGGGCGCGCCGCGCAGCGTCAGGTCCACCTCCATGATCATGGCGCGCACGCGGTCGCCGGTGCGCAGGTTTTCCTTGGGGATCATCTCGCCGCGGCGCAGACGGCCTTCGACCCGGCCGCTTTCCACGATGATGTCGCCCTTGTCCATGCGCTTGACGGTACCGACGAAGATCTTCTCGCCACGCGACATGAAGTCGTTGAGCAGCATCTCGCGCTCGGCGTCGCGGATCTTCTGCAGGATGACCTGCTTGGCCGCCATGGCGCCGATACGGCCGATCGGCACGGACTCCACCGGCTCCTCGATGTACTCGTCGACCTCGATGTCGGGAATCTGTTCCTTGGCTTCGAACAGCAGGATTTCCTGGTCGGGCAGCTGCAGGCCGGCCTCGTCGGGCACGACGTGCCAGCGACGGAACGTCTCGTACACGCCGCTGTCGCGGTCGATGGCCACGCGGATGTCCACGTCACCCTCGTACAGCTTCTTGGTCGCCTGCGCCAGCGCCGCCTCGACGGCGCCGAAGACCACGTCGCGCTCGACGTTCTTCTCGCGCGAGATGGCTTCCACCAGCATCAACAGTTCGCGATTCATGCTACTAACCTCCAGTACCTTCAATCACCTGCAGCCGCGGGGCTTGCGTCGCCACGACCCTTGAAATTCACAATAGGCGCCAGACGCGCATCACGCAACTCGTCCAGCGTGAAACCCAGCGCCTGCAAGGGCGCCGGCGCACGTTTCCTGCTCACCTTCTGTCCCGGCTTGGGCTCGGGCTCGTCGCTCCAGACGATCTGCCAACCCGGCGTGCCGTCGGCCGCCTGCACGCGTTCCAGCGTGCCGCGAAACTTCTTGCGGTTGGCCGCCACCTGGCCGCCGGCAGCCGCACCCATGGGGGCCTTGAGCGTGATGTCGATCACCTGACCGGCAAAACGCTCGAAATCCTTCTCATGGCGCAGCGGGCGGTCGATGCCCGGCGAGGACACCTCGAGCCGCTTGTACTCGATGGCCTCGACTTCCAGCGCATACTGCAGCTGGCGCGTGACCTTCTCGCAATCCTCGACGTTGACGAAGCGCTCGCCGGCCTGGGGATCCCAGGGCAGGTCGATCGTGACACGCAGCAGCCCCCCGGCGGAGCGTTCAATCTCCACCAGGTCGTAACCGAAGCCGGTCACGGTTTGCTCAACGATCTGCTGCAGTGCCAACGGTACCCTTCCCTGTCCCTCAAAAAGCGTTCGACCATGAAAAAGGGGCGGTTGGTATCCGCCCCTTTGGTCAAGATGGCCGTTATTGTAATCCAAAAATCCGCTAGGGCCTTGATTTTCAAGGCGATTTGGGCTTCAAACGGGCGGGATTATGCCGCCGCGAGCACCAAGGTCCGTGTATAGGGGTGGGCCGGGGCGTCCAGCAGGGCCGCCACGGGGCCGGATTCGACGATCTCCCCCCCCTTCATGACCAGCACCTCATGGGCCATGGCCCGGATCACGTCCACGTCATGGGTGATCAGCAGGTAGCTCAGGCCCCGCTCCCGCTGCAGGCGCTGCAGCAGTTGCAGCACCTGCTTCTGGATGGTCACGTCCAGGGCGCTGGTGGGCTCGTCCAGCACGATCAGGCGCGGCTCGACGATCAGGGCCCGGGCGATCGCCAGGCGCTGGCGCTGGCCGCCGGAAAACTCGTGCGGGTAGCGCTGCAGCAGGCCGGGGAACTGGGTCTCGGTCAGGCCCACCTCCTGCAGGGCCTGCTCCACCTTGCTACGTCGCTCCTCTTTAGAGAGCAGTGGCGCGTGGATGCTCAAGCCCTCGCCGACGATTTCCTCGACTGTCAAACGCGGCGACAGGGAGGAAAACGGGTCCTGGAAGACCACCTGCACCACGCGCCGCAAGGCCTTGTTGCGGGCCTGCTCGCGGCTCCAGACCTGGCCGTCCACGGTCAGCTGGCCGCCACAGGGCAGCAGGCCCAGGGCCGCCAGCGCCAGGGTGGATTTGCCGGAGCCGGACTCCCCGATCACCCCCAGGGTCTGCCCGGGCGCCAGGCTGAAGTCGGCCCCCTGGACCGCCACGAACTCCCCCTTGCGGAACCAGCCGCGCAGGCCGGGGATGGGCACCGGATAGCTCACGCGCAGGCCCTGGGCCTGCAGCACGGCGGATCCGGTGGGTGCCGGCGGCACGAGGTCACGCACGGGCCGGCTGTCGATCAGGCTGCGCGTGTAGGGATGTTGCGGGTTGGCGAAGACCTCGGCGACGGCACCCTGCTCCACGATGTGGCCGTTCTCCATGACGATGACCCGGCTGGCGAAGCGACGGACCAGGTTCAGGTCGTGGGTGATCATCAGCACGGCCATGCCGTGTTTCTGCTGCAGGCCGTCGAGCAGATCCAGGATCTGGCCGCGCAGGGCCACGTCCAGGGCGGTGGTGGGCTCGTCGGCCAGCAGCAGGCGCGGCTGGCAGGCCAAGGCCATGGCGATCATGGCGCGCTGGCGCTGGCCGCCACTGAGCTGGTGCGGGTAGGCCCCCACGCGCCGCTCGGACTCGGGGATGCCGGTGTCGGCCAGCAGTTGCACCGCACGCGCCAGGGCCTCGGCCCGACCCAGGCCCAGCTTGAGCTGCAGCACCTCCATGATCTGCTCGCCCACGGTGTAGAGGGGGTTGAGCGCCGTCATGGGCTCCTGGAAGATCATGGCGATGTCGCGGCCACGGATCCCGCGCAGCGCGCGCTCGGGCAGGGCCAGCAGATCCCCCTCCCCCTCGCTGCCGGCGAAGCGGGCCTGGCCGCCAACCTGCGCCTCGGTCAGCAGGCGCAGCAGGCTCAAAGCGGTCACGGTCTTGCCGGAGCCGGATTCACCCACCAGGGCCACCTTCTCGCCGGGCGCCAGCTGGAAAGCGATACCGCGCACGACTTCCTTGCCGCCAAAGGCCACGCGCAGATCCTGGACGTCCAGCAGCAGCCCGCTCTTGAGCGACGCCGGGCCGCCCCAAGACGCGAAAGCCCCCTCGGGGGGCAGCGAGGACACGTCAGTGCCGAGCGTGGGGGTCGTCATGTCTCAGCCTTTCTGGGATCGAGCGCATCGCGCAAGGCGTCGCCCATGAAGGTCAGCAGCAGCAGCGTGATGACCAGCACGCCGAAGGTGGACAGCGAGATCCACCAGGCGTCGATGTTGTTCTTGCCCTGGGCCAGCAGCTCGCCCAGGCTGGGCGTGCCCGGCGGCACGCCCAGGCCCAGGAAATCGAGCGAAGTCAGCGCCAGGATCGCCGCGCTCATGCGGAACGGCAGGAAGGTCACCACGGGCGTCAGGCTGTTGGGCAGGATGTGGCGCCAGATGATCTGCCCGTTGGACAGGCCCATGGCCCGCGCCGCACGCACGTAGTCGAGCTGGCGATTGCGCAGGAACTCGGCGCGCACGTAGTCCGACAGGCCCATCCAGCCGAAGAGGCTCAGCAGGATCAGCAGCAGGGCCACGCTGGGGTCGAACATGGCCGAGAAGATGATCAGCAGGTAGAGCTCAGGCATGGAACCCCAGATCTCGATGAAGCGCTGGAACCAGAGATCGGTCCGGCCGCCGAAAAAGCCCTGGATGGCGCCCGTGATCACCCCCAGCAGCACGCCGATGAAGGTCAGTGCCAGCGCAAACAGCACCGAGATGCGAAAGCCGTAGAGCAGGCGCGCCGCCACATCGCGCCCGCGGTCGTCCGTGCCAAGCCAGTTGTCGGCCGAGGGGGCCGAGGGGTTGGGCTCCTTGGCAAAGTAGTTGATGGTGCTGTGGTGGTAAGGATTGGGTGGATAGAGGGCAAAGTTGCCCGGCTGCTCGAACTGCTGGCGGATGAAGGGATCGAGGTAGTCGGTCGGCGTCTCGAAGTCACCACCAAAATGCGTCTCGGGCACGTTGCTGAGAATGGGGACGTACCATTGCCCATGGTGACGTGCGACCAGCGGCTTGTCGTTGGAGATCAGCTCTGCGCCCAGGCTCAACACGAAGAGCAGGCAGAACAGCACCAGGCTCCAATAGCCCAGGCGGTTGCGCCGGAAGCGCTGCCAGGCGCGCTGCGAAGGGGAAAGGGAAACGCTGGCCATCAGTCGAACTTGACGCGCGGGTCCACCCACACGTAGCAGAGATCGGAGATCAGCTTGGTCACCAGGCCGATCAGCGTGAACAGATAGAGCGTGCCCAGCACCACCGGGTAGTCGCGCCGCATCACCGATTCGTAGGACAGCAGCCCCAGGCCGTCGAGCGAGAACAGGGTCTCGATCAGCAGCGAGCCGGCGAAGAAGGCCCCGATGAAGGCCGCCGGGAAACCGGTGACGATGGGGATCAGCGCGTTGCGAAACACATGCTTCCAGAGCACGGTGCGCTCGGACAGGCCCTTGGCCCGTGCCGTCAGCACGTATTGCTTGCGGATCTCTTCCAGGAAGGCGTTCTTGGTCAGCATGGTGGTCACCGCGAAGGCTCCCAGCACGCTGGCCGTGACGGGCAGCGTGATGTGCCAGAGGTAGTCCACGATCTTCGCGCCCCAGCTCAGGGTTTCCCAGTTGCTGGACGTCAGGCCCCGCAAGGGGAACCACTGCAATTGGCCGCCGAAGATCACGAGCAGGGCCACGCCGAGCACGAAGCCCGGGATGGCGTAGCCGACGAGCACGACGAGGCTGGTCAGGGTATCGAAGCGCGTACCGGCACGCACCGCCTTGGCGATGCCCAGGGGCACCGAGATCAGGTAGCTGAGGAAAAAGGTCCACAGGCCCAGGCTGATGGACACGGGCAGTTTCTCCTTGACCAGCTCCCAGACGCTCTTGGGGTAGTAAAAGCTCTTGCCCAGATCGAAACGCGCGTACTGGCCCAGCATCTGCCAGAAGCGCTCGTGGGCCGGTTTGTCGAAGCCGTAGAGGGTGCGGATCTCCTCGATGCGCTTGGCGTCCACCCCCTGGCGACCGCGGTAGCCGGCACCGCCGGCCGCGGCGCCCTCGCCGCCCGTGTCGCGCCCCTGCAGCTGGGCCACCATCTGCTCCACCGGACCGCCGGGCACGAACTGGATCACCACGAAGGTCAGCAGCAGGATGCCGAACAGCGTGGGGATCATCAGCAGCAGGCGCTTGAGGATGTAGGCGGGCATGGCTTATTTCCCTCCGGCCAGATTCGCAGGCGTGGCCCACCAGACCGAGGTCACCCAGGACTCGGGCTGGTAGTAGCGCGGTGTCACGGCCGGCTGCTCGAAACGGCCGGCACGCCAGGCCACGCGGTGCACGCCGCTGTACCAGTGCGGCACCGCATAGTGGCCGTGGCGCAGCACACGGTCCAGGGCCTGCAGACGCGCCACCAGCTCGGGCCGCGTACGGGCGGAAATGACCTGGTCGAGGATGGCGTCCACCGCCGGATCCTTGAGCCCGATCACGTTGCTCGAGCCCTCGACGTCGGCTGACTTGGAACCGTAGCGCTCCAGCAACTCGGTGCCCGGCGCCTCGCTGCCGATCAGGCGGTTGCTGATGATCTCGAAGTCGAACACGTCCATGCGCTTTTGCAGGATGGCGAAGTCGATCACCTTGGTGTTGACTTGGATGCCCAGCTTCTCCAGATTGCGCGCATAGGGCGTGACCACCCGGCTCATCGAACCTGAGTTGTCGAGGAACTCGATGGTGAAGGGCTCGCCCCTGGCATTGCGCAGCGCGCCATCGCGATAGGTCCAGCCGGCGGCTGCCAGCAGGTCGCGCGCGCGGCGCAGGTTGTCACGCAGGGTCTGGCCCGAAGCCGGGTCCAGGCTCGTGAACGGCGGCAGCGGCACCTCCTCGGTGTAGACCTCGGGTGGCAGCTGGCGGCGCAAGGGCTCCAGCACGGCCAGCTCCTCCGGCCCTGGCCGGCCCTTGGCCTCGAAGTCGCTGCCGACGAAATAGCCGCGCACCCGGGTGTAGGCGTTGTAGAAGAGCTGGCGGTTCATCCACTCGTAGTCCATGGCCAGGGCGATGGCCTGGCGCACCCGCACGTCCTTGAACTTGTCGCGCCGCAGATTGAAGAGAAAACCCTGGAAGTCGCCGGCGTTGCCATGCCGCAATTCCTTCTTGATCAGCTCGCCACGCTCGAACTGCTTGCCCGTGTAGGCCCGCGCCCATTCGCGCGCGATGAAGGCCTGGATGTAGTCGAACTCGCCGGCCTTGAAGGCTTCCAGCTGAGCCGTGTTGTCCTTGTAGATCTTGTAGCTGATGCGGTCGAAGTTGAACATGCCACGGCGCACATTCAGGTCGCGCGCCCAGTAGTCCGGGTCGCGCTCGTACGTGATGTCCTTGCCGAAATTGACCTTGCCGATGCGGTAGGGCCCGCTGCCGATCGGCATGTCGGTGACGATCTGGTCCAGCGGCTTGCCCTCACCCCATTTGCGGCTGAAGACCGGCAGGCTGCCCGCGATCAGCGGCAGCTCGGCATTGACGCGCTTGAAATCGAAGCGCACGCGACGCTCGTCGAGGATGGTCACGCCCCGGATCTCGCCGAAGATGGTACGGAACTGGGGCGCGGCCTCCTTGGACACCAGCTTGTCGAAAGAATGCTTGACGTCCGCGGCCAGCACCGGGTCGCCGTTGTGGAAACGCGCCTGGGGGTTGAGCGTGAAGACGGCGGACAGCTTGTCCGGTGCCACCGTCACGTCCTGGGCCAGCAGGCCGTAGGCCGTGGTGGGCTCGTCCAGCGTCCCGGTCAGAAGACTCTCGAAGACCAGGCCGTTGAGGGCGGGCGGCGCGCTGCCCTTGAGGGTGTAGGGGTTGTACTTGTCGAAATTGGACAGGCGCGTGGGCGGCACCAAGGTGATCACGCCGCCCTTGGGTGCGTCCGGGTTGACGTAATCGAAATGGCTGAAGCCCGCCGGGTACTTGATGTCACCGAACTGGGCGTAGGCATGCCCGGCCCACGTGGGCAAAGCCCAACACAGGCCGGCCAGGGCCAGCAGGAAAGCACGCATCCGCATGCGACAATTCTGCCCGTAAATTCCTCCGAGAGAAAAGACATGGGATTCCTGACCGGCAAGAAGTTTCTGATCACCGGCGTGCTGAGCAACCGCTCCATCGCCTACGGCATCGCCAAGGCCTGCCACGAGCAGGGGGCCGAGCTGGCCTTCAGCTACGTGGGCGAGCGTTTCAAGGACCGCATCACCGAATTTGCCGCCGACTTCAATTCCAAGCTGGTCTTCGACTGCGATGTCGGTGACGATGCCCAGATCGACAAGCTCTTCAAGGACCTTTCGGCCCAATGGCCCCAGTTCGACGGCTTTGTCCACAGCATCGGCTTCGCCCCGCGCGAGGCCATCGCCGGCAACTTCCTCGACGGCCTGTCGCGCGAGAGCTTCCGCATCGCCCACGACATCAGCGCCTACAGCTTCCCGGCCATGGCCAAGGCGGCCCTGCCCTACCTCAAGGACAAGTCGGCCCTGCTGACCCTGAGCTACCTGGGCGCCCTGCGCGCCATCCCGAACTACAACACCATGGGTCTGGCCAAGGCCAGCCTGGAGGCCTCGGTGCGCTACCTGGCCGAAGCCGTGGGCAAGCTGCCCGACGGCCGCAGCATGCGGGCCAACGGCATCAGCGCCGGCCCCATCAAGACCCTGGCAGCCAGCGGCATCAAGGACTTCTCCAAGCTGCTGGGCGTGGTGGCCAATGCCTCCCCGATCCGCCGCAACGTCACCATCGAGGACGTGGGCAATGTCGCCGCCTTCCTGCTCAGCGACCTGGCCGCAGGCGTGACCGCCGAGATCACCTATGTGGACGGTGGTTTCAGCCAGACTGCGGTGGCCATCGTCGAATAAGCGCGCGACGCCTCCCAACAAAAACGCCCCGCATCGCGGGGCGTTTTGCTTGGCGGGACGTGCGTCTCAGGGCTGCACGCAATCGGCGTAGTAGTGCTTCTTGCCATCCGGCCCCGTCTCTTCGACCAGGCCATGGATGTCGGTCTCGAAGCCCGGGCACTGGGCGTTGAACTCGCGCGCGAACTTGAGATAGTCCACGATCTTCTTGTTGAAGACCTCGCCCGGAATCAGCAGCGGAATGCCCGGCGGATAGGGCGTGACCAGACCCACGGTGATGCGGCCTTCGAGCCGGTCGATCTCCACCCGCTCGGTCTTGCGGTGCGCGATGTGCGAATAGGCCTCGCTGGGGTTCATGGCCGGCTTGAGGTCGCTCAGGTACATCTCGGTCGTCAGGCGCGCGATGTCGTACTTGGCATACATCTCGTGCACGAACTGGCAGAGGTCGCGCAGGCCCATGCGCTCGTACTGGCGGTACTTCTGGCAGAACTCCGGCATGATGCGCCACATGGGCTGGTTCTTGTCGTAGTCGTCCTTGAACTGCTGCAAGGCCGTCAGCAGCGTGTTCCAGCGGCCCTTGGTGATACCGATGGTGAACATGATGAAGAAGCTGTACAGGCCGGTCTTCTCCACCACCACGCCATGCTCGGCCAGGAACTTGGTCACGATGGAGGCCGGGATGCCACTCTTGTCGAACTTGCCGTCGAGGTTCAGGCCCGGCGTGACGATGGTGGCCTTGATCGGGTCCAGCATGTTGAAGCCGTCGGCCAGTTGGCCGAAGCCGTGCCACTTGCTGCCGTTCTTGGTGCTGCGGCCGTCGCTGCGGATGATCCAGTCCTCGGCCGCGCCCACGCCTTCGTCAACCAGCTTGTCCGGGCCCCAGACCTTGAACCACCAGTCCTTGCCATACTCCTCGGCCACCTTGCGCATGGCACGGCGGAAGTTGAGCGACTCCATGATGCTCTCTTCGACCAATGCGGTGCCGCCTGGTGGCTCCATCATGGCCGCGGCCACGTCGCAGCTCGCAATGATGCTGTACTGCGGGCTGGTGCTGGTGTGCATCAGATAGGCCTCGTTGAAGAGGTGATGGTCCAGCTTGGTGTTCTGCGAATCCTGCACCAGCACGTGACTGGCCTGGCTGATGCCGGCCAGCAGCTTGTGGATGGACTGGGTCGCGTAGACCACCGAGTTCTTCGGGCGCCCGCGCTTCTTGCCCATGGCGTGGTAGCGCCCGTAGAAGGGGTGGAAAGCGGCGTGCGGCAGCCAGGCCTCGTCGAAGTGCAGGTTGTCCACGTAGCCGTCAAGCAGGGTCTTGATGGTCTCGGTGTTGTAGAGCACGCCGTCGTAGGTGGACTGCGTCAGCGTCAGGATGCGCGGCTTGACCTTCTTCGGATCCACCCCCTTGAGCAGGGGGTTGGCCTTGATCTTGGCCTGGATGGCCGCGGGCTCGAACTCGCTCTGAGGGATCGGGCCGATGATGCCGAAGTGGTTGCGCGTGGGCTTGAGAAAGACAGGGATGGCCCCCGTCATGATGATGGCGTGCAGGATGGACTTGTGGCAATTGCGGTCCACCACCACCACGTCGCCCGGCGCCACGGTGTGGTGCCAGACCATCTTGTTCGAGGTGCTGGTGCCATTGGTGACGAAGTAGCAGTGGTCGGCATTGAAGATGCGGGCAGCGTTGCGCTCGCTCTCGCCGATGGCGCCATCGTGGTCCAGCAGCTGGCCCAGCTCCTCCACGGCGTTGCAGACGTCGGCGCGCAGCATGTTCTCGCCGTAGAACTGGTGGTACATCTGGCCCACCGGGCTCTTGAGGAAGGCCACGCCGCCCGAGTGACCGGGGCAGTGCCAGGAGTAGGAGCCGTCCTCGGCGTAGTCGAGCAGGGCCTTGAAGAACGGCGGCTGCACGCCTTCCAGGTAGCTCTTGGCCTCGCGGATGATGTGGCGCGCCACGAACTCGGGCGTGTCCTCGAACATGTGGATGAAGCCGTGCAGCTCGCGCAGGATGTCGTTGGGCAGGTGCCGGCTGGTCTTGGTCTCGCCGTAGATGTAGATCGGTACATCGGCGTTCTTGAAGCGCACTTCCTCGATGAACTTGCGCAGGTTCAGCACCGCGGGGTCCATGTCCGGGCCGCCGGAGAACTCCTCGTCGTCGATGGACAGGATGAAAGCGCTGGCGCGGCTCTGCTGCTGGGCGAACTGCGACAGGTCGCCGTAGCTCGTCACGCCCACCACCTCGAAGCCTTCGGCCTCGATGGCCTGGGCCAGCGCCCGGATGCCCAGGCCTGAGGTGTTCTCGGAACGGAAGTCTTCGTCGATGATGACGATGGGAAAACGGAATTTCATGGACGCAGGGCTCCGACCGAAAAAGAAAAAACGAGCGCGAAGTGTACGAATTAATCCCCGCCGGACCTCGGAAGGTCACGGGAATTGCCGCAGAATGTCGCAATTGGAACACAACAACCCATAGGAGAGGACAGATGGCAGACACGACCCTCTGGTGGCTGGCCGCCGGCATCCTGGTCGCCGTGGAGCTCGTCACCGGCACCTTCTACCTGCTCATGCTCGCCCTGGGACTGGCGGCGGGCGCCCTGGCGGCGCATGCCGGCCTGGGCACCGCGGTCCAGCTGGTGGTCGCGGCCGGGGCCGGTGGCGGCGCGGTGGCCCTTTGGTATCTCGTCAAGCGGCGACGGCCGCAGGACCCGTCGGCGCGGGCGCAGCGTAGCGTCAACCTGGATGTGGGCGAAACCGTGCAGATCGAATCCTGGGGCGCCGATGGCTCGGCCAGCGTCAAGTACCGCGGCGCCAGCTGGACGGCCATCCACCGCCCGGGCGTCGATCCCCAGCCCGGCACCCACCGCGTGATCGAGCTCGTGGGCAGCCGCCTGCTGGTCGAAAAAATCTGAAAGGACTCCACCATGGAAATCTCCATCCTCATCCTGGTCATCGCCATCATCTTCATCACCCGCTCGATCAAGGTCGTGCCGCAGCAGAACGCCTGGGTGATCGAGCGCCTGGGCAAGTACCACGGCGCGCTCGCCCCCGGCCTGAACTTCCTGGTGCCCTTCATCGACAAGGTCGCCTACAAGCACAGCCTCAAGGAAATCCCCCTGGACGTGCCCAGCCAGGTCTGCATCACGCGTGACAACACCCAGCTGCAGGTCGACGGCATCCTCTACTTCCAGGTCACCGATCCCATGCGCGCGAGCTACGGTTCGTCCAACTACATCGTGGCCGTGACCCAGCTGGCCCAGACCACGCTGCGCAGCGTGATCGGCAAGCTGGAGCTGGACAAGACCTTCGAAGAGCGCGACATCATCAACGCCCAGGTGGTCCAGGCCATCGACGAGGCGGCGCTGAACTGGGGCGTCAAGGTGCTGCGCTACGAGATCAAGGACCTCACGCCCCCGAAGGAAATCCTGCATGCCATGCAGCAGCAGATCACGGCCGAACGGGAAAAGCGCGCCCTGATCGCCGCCTCGGAAGGTCGTCGCCAGGAACAGATCAACATCGCCACCGGCGAACGCGAGGCCTTCATCGCCCGTTCCGAGGGTGAGAAGCAGGCCGTGATCAACAAGGCCCAGGGCGAAGCCGAGTCGATCCGCGCCGTGGCCCTGGCCACGGCCGAGGCCATCGAGCGTGTGGCCGCCGCGATCCGCCAGCCGGGGGGGGAACAGGCGGTACAGCTCAAGGTGGCCGAGAAGGCCGTGGAGGCCTACGGCAAGGTGGCCGCCGACGCCACCACCACCCTGATCGTGCCCGGCAATATGAGCGAGGTCTCGGCCCTGATCGGCTCGGCCATGACCCTGGTGCGCCAGGGCGGCGCCAGCAAATAAGCCGCCGTGTCGCCTCTGGCCCGGGGCGTCGCCCTGTCGGTGCTCGCCTCGGTGCTTTTCGGGGCGATGTACTACCTCAGTGCCCTGCTCGCGCCGCTCGACGGCGAGCAGATCTTCGGCTGGCGCATGCTGCTGACCGTCCCGCTGCTCGCGCTGTTCCTGCGCTGGGGCGGCGACTGGCAGCTCGTGCGTGCCACCACCTTGCGCCTGCGCCATGAACCCGTCCTCTGGCTCGTGCTGCCCGCCTCGGCCCTGCTGCTGGGCGTCCAGCTCTGGCTCTTTCTCTGGGCTCCGCCGAACGGACGGGCGCTCGAGGTCTCGCTGGGCTATTTCATGCTGCCACTGTCCATGGTGCTGACCGGCCGCTGGCTCTACGGCGAGCGTCTCACGCGGCTGCAGCAGCTGGCCGTGGGCTGCGCCGCGGCCGGTGTGCTGCATGAGCTCTGGCGCGTCGGGCACTTCTCCTGGCCCGCAGCCGTGGTTGTCGTGGGCTATCCCCTGTATTTCGTGCTGCGCCGACACTACCGCACCGACCACCTCGGCGGTCTCTGGTTCGACCTGCTTTTCATGCTGCCGCTCGCAGCAGCTTTCGCGCTGGCGGCCGATGTCACGGCCATTTACACCCAGCGCCCCCTGCTCGGTCCGCTGCTGCTCCTGCTCGGCTTCATCAGCGCGGGCGCGCTGGTGAGCTACATCCTCTCCAGCCGCCTGCTGCCGCTGGGCCTGTTCGGCCTGCTGGGCTATGTGGAGCCTGTGTTGCTGGTGGCCGTGGCCCTGGCCCTGGGCGAGCGTCTCTCAGCCGGGCAGGCCTGGACCTACGGACCGATCTGGCTCGCCGTGGGCCTGCTGATCCTCGAAGGGCTGCGCCGCCTGCGCCGGATCTGACGCTACGACGGCTCAGGAACCCGAGCGCGCGCGGCGGCGGAAATCCCAGGGAGCGACCGGGTGCGTATCGCTCCACAGGCCCTGACGGCGCTCGCGGGCCTGCAGTTCGGCCTCGGCGTACTGCCCACGCTCATCCGGCGGCTGCTCGCGCTCGTAGGCACGGTAATGCCAGGCCAGCCCCGCACGCACCAGCTCGAGGTTGATGTCCTCGCCATCGAGCAGGACCTTGCCGATCTCGCGCCCGTACCCACGCTGGACTGCCCTACTTCAACCCTCACAGCTTCAGAAATACGCTGGTGCGGCTGGGAGAGTCCGTCTGCCAGTCGCCCGAGCACTTCAAGGCATGGAGCCAGAACCTGGGGCATGAGAAGGTGCTCACGACTTTCCTGAGCTACGGCCAGGTGGCCAGTCCACGACAAGGCCAAATCATCCGGGCATTGGCCAGCCCTCAAGCAACCGCCCAGCCGGGTGTCACCGAACTCGCTCGGGCATTGATGCGCGAGATGCGGGTTGCGGGCGTTGAAACAAAAGTTAGTTGAAAATTCGACTGGCGAGAGAATCTTGGCAACGTTGGGTGGGCAACATCGGGCTAGCAGTGGCGCCCCACACCCGCCGACAAGAAGAACAGCGCAGCCAGGTAAGCCTGCTTGACCGCCCGGCAGCCTCGATGTCCACCGCCGATCTGCTCAGTGGCCTGACGACAAACCCGCGTTCTCGCAGGATCAGACGGCCGCAGGGCGATTATTTCTGGCAGAAGAATTCCGCCAGGAAATCTGGCTCTTGCGGGTCGGTGACAGAGACGGAATAGGTGCCGTTTCGGGATGGGCGCCGGAAGAGTTGCCGGATGCCGTCAAGCAGGCTGCGGCTGTTGCCGGCGCTCCGATGAGCGACGTGCGCGGCGTCATCATGGGCAGGCCGGCTGTGATCTAAATCGTCGGGAGCAACCATCCGACTCTCCAGGAAGTTTAGGAAAAGGGCTTCCACGAACTGTACGGTTATTGTGGGGTTCTCCGAAGCCGCAGGAGGCGGGCTCGTGCGGCGCCGATGAGCCAACGAACTCCAAGCAGACCCAGGCCCAGGGCCCACATCATCAGTGCCGCGTCTTCGGCAAAGTCCATGCCGGCGAACAGAACGTAGGAGCCCCAGACATCCCGGTGGCAGATGGCGTCCAGCAGCAGATGCGTGAGCCCGGCCCAGACAGCGGTATCAACCAGCGCGCGGCGCGACAGCACGGGCAACCGGGTGCGCCCCCACCACGACAGCCGCTGCAGGCCGGACCAGGCCAGGGCCGATGCCGTGACGATGACGGCCAGACCAGCAGGATGGTGGCTCAGCGTGTGCAGATCTCCATGACCCAACAGCATGCGCACGCCGGGCTCGATGTCGATGGCGACCTGGCAGGCGGTGAAGAACGTCAGGCTCTGGGTCTTCGGAGCCAAGCCCTTGCCGAGCAGGCCGGCGCCAATGTGGAATGCGGTGAACGGCATTAGATAATCCAGTGCTGTGCGGGCTGCGATTCTAGGTTTATGTAGGCTGGTCAGAGTTTGCTGTGAAGTCACGAGCCCAGAGTCGATTTAGACTCGAAAATCAAGGGAGCGGCTCGGATCATGTGTCAGCCCCAGCGCAGCCTCGATACCTTGGAGGCCATCCATTGCGCCCATAGCCAGGCCGATGTGCTTGCTGCCCGGTACCTGAGGCTCGCGCACATTGATGCGTATCAAAGTGGCTCCGTACTCCTGAATCATCTGGTGACTGAAATTGCGAATTGAGGGAATGGTCGTTCCCGCACCAATTTCCACGATGACCACGTTGGCCATGGCCTGGGCCACCTCCGAAAGCCAGCGTTGCTCCATAGTGCGCTGGCGCTGGCTGTGGGCAGAATTCCAGCCACCGTCGCCAAACATCAAGATGTTGGGCCTGGCCATGGCGCCGCAATGCGGACAGCGAGGCACCTCTCCCACCAGCCGACAGGCCTCGACATCAATCTGCGGATCAATGCCATCGGCCGACCAGATGTGTGACCCACAGGGCTCCAGGCATTGCAGAAGGTGGATGGAGCCATGAATTTCCCGGACTAATTCCGATGGGAAACCAGCCTTCTGGAACTGACCGTCCACATTGCTGGTGACCACGCGCCCGCCAACGGGCTTAACCGCGATCCAGCGGCGCAAGATGGCAAAGCCATCGTGCGGTATGGTCTGCCGGTACAGCCGCAAGCGATGGCCATAAAAGCCCCAGGCCAGGCTGGGGTCGCTGCGGAAGGTTTCCGGGCTGGCCACCTGGGCGAAGGACATCCCCCTACTGCCCAAGGCGGGATAGGACCGCCAGAAACCATCGTTACCCCGGAAGTCAGGCAGGCCAGAGTCAACGCCCATGCCGGCGCCGGCCGACACGATGATGGCATCGGCGCCAGCGATCAGCTCAGCGGCCCGCCGAAAGTCTGGCTGTTGCGGACTCATCGGTCGAAGACTTCGTTGGCATCTGGAGATACAACCACCAAATCAATGATTTTGGCTGCGTCGGGAAAGATGAGCGGAAATCTTTCACCCCAGTGGTCCCACAGTGCCACGCTCTCATAAACACACTGCCGATGCAGCAACGCTCTCTTGTCCGCGCCCATTGCGTCCAGCCATTTGCCGTTCCGGGCCTTGCGGGCCTCTACCCTCGGTGGGATGCCAGCATCCGGCCATCCTATGAGCTGGGGTACCTCGTGCCCGTAGACAGACCAGACGGCGTTCAGCCGCATCAGATCCTTCAGCTGGGTGCCCTCCTCGTCGATTTGACCCAGCATGGCCCGCACCTGTCCCAGGGCCGCTAGCATGTCGTAGGTGTCCCACTCAGGTGTGTCCCATTCCTCTACCTTGGAGCCCCCCTGTGCCGGATGGACCCCTGCATCCCACCACATGACCATGAGTTTCGTGTAACCCTCTGCCTGAGTGCGCAGGATGTCCTGGATCTCGCGCGTCTTGGCCAGTCCTTCCTCGAAGACCGGCTGGGCGCGGCCATGAATGAAATCCCAGAAAGATGTCTTGTCAGCCTGGTCCCAGTCCTTGGAAAACTCGCCGAACTGGCCAAGCCGGAAGCCGCTGAGCACGGGTACGAGACCGGGTGGCCGGGGCAGAGATCTATCAAGGAAGGACGTTTCGATTTCGTTGGCCGTTGCCTCGCCCTCCGGAATCAGCCAGATAATCTCGGCATACGGATACAGGTCCTCCACAGACTGAATAGCCAGCACCTTGTGAACCTTGAGAATGTTCACGGCATCGGCGAGCAGGTCGTTGAGCGGCAACAACCTGATGGCGACATGGCGGCCACTGGGCAACATGGGCATCTTTCACTCCTTGATATGTGACGATGGATGTATTATTCGCCACAGGTGGCTCACCAAGTGAGCTACCTGAAAGGGAGAATGCCGGCATGGACCGAACCGAACGGTTTTACAAGATCGACAGCCTGCTCCAGGCCCATCGGGTCGTGCCCGTGGACCAGATGCTGGCCGAGCTGGAGGTGTCCCTGGCCACCTTCAAGCGCGACATCGAATACATGCGCAACCGCCTGAACGCGCCCATCGAGTGGGACCGCGACGCAGGCGGCTACCGCTACGCCACCGGTGCCGCATTGCAACAGAATCTGCCTGGTCTCTGGTTCAACGCCAGCGAGGCCTATGCATTGCTCATGATGCAGGCACTGATGGCCGAGATCCAGCCAGGACTGCTGGGCGCTCACCTGGAACCCCTGAGAGCCCGGCTGCGGGCCGTCATCGAAGCTGGCCAGCATCCGGCAGCCGATGTGGAAAGCAAGGTCAAGCTGCTCACGGTTGCAGCCCGGCCCGTACCTGACAAGTACTTCGAGCTGGTGGCCAGCGCGCTCCTGCGTCGTATCCGGCTGGACATCACCTATTTCGCCCGGGGTCGCAACGAATCGAGCCAGCGGGAGATTTCCCCGCAGATGCTCGTGCATCACCGGGGCAACTGGTATCTGGCAGCCTGGTGCCACAAGCAGAACGCCATGCGCTCGTTTGCCATGGATTCCATAGAACGTGTCGAAGTGCTGGGCAAGGCGGCGAAATCGGTGCCCAAGAGCGAACTCACTACCTTCATCGGCCAGGGCTACGGCATCTTCTCGGGAAACAGGCTTAGCTGGGCAACCCTGCGCTTCTCTGCAGAACGGACACGGTGGGTTACCCGGGAGCTCTGGCATCCCCAGCAGAGGACCAAGCATGATGCGGAAGGGCGATTGATCCTGGAGCTTCCATACACTGATGCCCGGGAGCTCATCATGGACATCCTGCGACACGGACACCACGTCGAGGTGCTCAAACCGGAAACTCTGAGAGACTCCGTCAAATCCGAGTTGGCCCTGATGGTTGATCAGTACCAGAGCAGAGCCATAGGCCCTGGACTGCGGCAGGTGTCAGCTTGACAAGAGGCAGCATCGATCAATGACTTAGCCCCATGCGGGAAACCCGCGCTCAAGAATCGACTCTCTGATCGTTGCAGTCAGTCGCACGCCATGCACCTCGTACAGCAGCTCATGCGCCCCATCAGGCATAAATTGCCTGGCATCCTCAAGCGTTGGCGCAGACCCCAACAACTCATTCTCGGGCGAATAGACCTCGTACCCATTTTCGGCCTGTCTAATGCTGAAATTGGCCGGCACATACACACTCAGCATCTCGCATACCCCGCCAAAGGGCCTCATCATTCGGCTGACCTCGCGTGGCAAGGTTCGGTCGTACAGCTCATGCAGCCCAGTTGCACCCAATCCTTTGTACCGAGACGCCTGGTGTTCGCCCCGCGTCCATGCGACTGCATCCAGCCCCTGGTGCACCGCATGCAGCAGGACCAGCTTCATCGCCAATGCCGTCCATTCCTTCATAAACGGTGGGCACCTGTCATCGCCAGCCTCAATGCGACCCGTACTGATCGCCCGGCGCGCAGACTGTGCCCAGTCACTCTGGACCTCTTGCAGCAGCAAGACCCGCTCACCACCAGCGCCTTCCCGCACGTCACAGCGCACATGCGCGAGCAAGTTACGAACATTGAAATGACTTGAGAAGAAACTGACACCGTGGTGCGGCAAGGTAATCAGCCACTCCCGGTAGTCCTGGCCGCCAGACCACGCGCAGTGGCCCCAGCGCCCCAGTGCCAGGCGCTTGGGAAAGTGCCGCTTGGCATGACTGGTAGCCAATTCTGTTGCGGCCACGTCGGTCTGAAAAGCGGACTGGTTCGAGGCATTGCGGATCACCTTGCCGCTGTATGTCACAGCCTGCCAATGGTGCTCAGGTCCCCAAAGCGTCTGATTGGGCTTCCCCCGGTTTCCCGGACACATTCAATAACATGATGTGTTCAGGAGATATCAATGACGAGGACAAGAAGG
>JAIERT010000049.1 GCA_019746735.1 Burkholderiaceae bacterium
GACGCGCTGAGCGACGACGGGCTGCGCGCGGCTGCCGCCGGCCTGCGCCCGCGCCTGCGCGCCCAGGGCTACACGCCCGAGCTCGTGGCCGAGACCTTTGCCCTCATCCGCGCGGCCGCGGCGCGCAGCCTGGGCCAGCGCCACTACACCAGCCAGCTCATGGCGGGCTATGCCTTGCTGCGCGGGCGCCTGGCCGAGATGGCCACGGGCGAGGGCAAGACCTTCTGCGCCACGCTGCCGGCCTGCACCGTGGCCCTGGCCGGCTACCCCGTGCACGTGATCACCGTCAACGACTACCTCGCCAAACGCGACGCCGAGAAGATGAAGCCGCTCTACGACTTCCTGGGCCTGAGCGTGGGCGTGGTCGTGCAGGGCATGGAAAAGCCCCTGCGCCGCGCGGCCTATGCGCAGGACATCACCTACGCCACCAACAAGGAGCTGGCCTTCGACTACCTGCGCGACCGCGTGGCCATCAAGGGCCGCGGCAGCCGCCTGCACCAGGCCGCGCGCGTGCTGCGCGGGCAGGCCGAGGGCGAAGAGGCGCTGGTGATGCGCGGCCTGTACTACGCCCTGGTCGACGAGGCCGACAGCGTCTTCATCGACGAAGCCCGCACCCCGCTCATCCTCTCGGCCAGCCGTGGCGGCGCCGAAGACGTGGCCGATTGCGCCGCCGCGCTGGAGCTGGCCGCGCAGCTGGAAGAGGGCGAGGACTACCGCGTGGACCCGCAGGCCCACCGCGTGGTGCTCACCGAAGCCGGCCAGACCCGGCTGGACGACTACGCCGAGGAACGCGCCGAGACGCTGGGCGGGGTCTGGACCTCGCCGCGCGCGCGCGAGGAACGCCTGCGCCAGGCCCTGGCCGCCCTGCACCTCTACCGGCGCGACGAGCAGTACGTGGTGGCCGAGGACAAGGTGCAGATCGTCGACGAATCCACCGGCCGCCTCATGCCCGACCGCTCCTGGGAGCGCGGCCTGCACCAGATGATCGAGACCAAGGAGGGCGTCACGCCCACGCCGCGGCGCGAGACCCTGGCGCGCCTGACCTACCAGCGCCTGTTCCGCCGCTACCTGCACCTCTCGGGCATGACGGGCACCGCCGCCGAGGCCGCGCGCGAGATCCGCACCGTCTATGGCCTGCAGGTGGTGCGCGTGCCGCTCAACCGCCCCTCGCGCCGCGTCTACCTGCCCGACGTGCTGCTGCCCACGCTGCAGGCCAAGTGGGAGGCTGTGGCCGCCTCGGCCCAGGCCCTGGCGGCGCAGGGCCGGCCCGTGCTCATCGGCACGCGCTCGGTGCGCGCGTCGGAGCAGATCAGCGCCGTGCTCACGGCCCGCGGCATCGCCCATGCCCTGCTCAACGCCAAGCAGGACGCCGACGAGGCCGCCGTGGTGGCCGAAGCCGGCCAGGCCGGCCGCGTGACGGTGGCCACCAATATGGCCGGCCGCGGCACCGACATCGAACTCGGCGAGGGCGTGGACGCGCGCGGCGGCCTGCACGTCATCCTGACCGAGTTCCACGACTCGCGCCGCGTCGACCGCCAGCTCTTCGGCCGCAGCGCGCGCCAGGGCGACGCCGGCAGCTGCCAGGCCATCGTCTCGCTCGAAGACGAGGTCTTCACCGTGGCCGTGCCCGGCCCCACGGCCCTGCTGCAGCGCCTGCAGCGCGAAGGCCGGCGCCTGCCCGCGGGGGCTTGCGCCGCGCTGCGCTGGCTGGCCCAATGGATGACCGAGCGCCGCCACACGGCGGTGCGCCTGAGCAACCTCAAGCAGGACCGCCAGCTCGACCAGGCGCTGGCCTTCACGGGGAAGGGTGAATGATGAAGCGCACACATCTGCTGGCCCTTGCGGCCTGGGCCCTGGGCAGCGCCCAGGCCAATCCCTACGACTGCCTGATCGAACCCAACCAGACCGTGGAACTGCGCAGCCCGGTGGAAGGCGTGATCCACAGCGTGCTGGTCAAGCGCGGCGACCGCGTGCAGGCCGGCCAGGTGCTGGTGCAGCTCGACTCCTCGGTGGAGCAGTCCAGCGTGGAACTGGCCAAGTACCGTGCCCAGGTCAGCGGCCGCCTGCAGTCGGCCAAGAACCGGCTCGACTACACCAGCAAGAAATACGAGCGCTCGCAGGAGTTGCACAGCAAGGAGTTCGTGGCCGCGCAGGCGCGCGACGAGGCCCAGGCCGAAAAGCTGCTGGCCGAGTCGGCCTACAAGGAGGCGCAGGAAGAGCTGGAGGTGGCCCGCCTCGAATACCGCCAGGCGCAGGAGGCGCTGAGCCGCCGCACCCTGCGCAGCCCCTTTGAAGGCGTGGTGGTGGACCGCCTGCTCAACCCCGGCGACCTGGCCGAATCCGGCACGGGCCGCAAGCCCATCCTCAAGCTCGCGCAGGTGCGCCCGCTGCGCGTGGAAGTGGTGCTGCCCATCGAGGCCTATGGCCAGATCAAGCGCCTGAGCACGGCCGACATCACCCCCGAGGCCCTGGGCGGCAGCTACAAGGCCACCGTCACCATCGTCGACAGCGTCTTCGACGCCGCCAGCGGCACCTTCGGCGTGCGCCTGGAGCTGCCCAACACAGCCTCTGCGCTGCCGGCCGGCGTGCGCTGCAAGGCAGATTTCCCGGCGCTGCGGGGGATGAAAGGGCGGGTGGGGGTCAACAGCGGGTCGGCGAAGTAGAGGCACGGATCGCGGGGTTCTGATACGCCGGGATCAGCACCGCCGCAGCCAATGACGGACCATCCGGAGCCTGCACGGTCAGGCAGTCTCTTTCAACGGCGTTCCTGGCGTGCGTGTGTCATCGCGTGTCCGATCATGTCCCGCAGATGATCCTGTGCCCGCCGGGACACGCCAGGTGCCAGACCGAGATGGGGCATCACGCTGGATTGCGCGATCGACGCCATGCCATGCATGTTGGACCAGATGAACAGCGCGTCGAGATCCACCTGGGCGCGTTGTGATTTATCGGCGCCGTGGATGCGCCGCAGCACGGTGCGCAGCACATCGAAGGCATGGGTGGCTTCGGCGGCCAATCCGCTCTCCTCGGCGTTCAATGGCCAGGGGGTGCCGAACATCAGCCGGTATTCCACCGGGTGGCTGGCCGCAAAGGCCTGATAGCGGCGGCCCAGGGCACCCAGATCGTCCCAGGGATCGCCATGCTCGCCGCGTGCGTCCAGATAGATCGCGAAGTCGCGATAGCAGCGCCGGATGACCTCGGCCAGCAGATGATCCCGGCTCGGGTAATGCTTGTACGGGGCCTGGTGCGAGACCCCCAGGCGGCGAGCCACGTCGCGCAGGCTCAGCTGCTCCACCCCCTGCTCGGCGATGAACTCGTGTGCCGCGCGCACGCAGGCTTCCTTCAGATCGATCGGGGCGTCGGGTGTTTTCGGCATGGGCAGGGCGTGGACAGGGACGGACAGGCCGCGCACGCAGCGGCCTCGTCCATTCTAGGGGCCACTGCCTAGACCGACGGGCGGTGCCGCCATGCCCCGCATGATCCGGCCCATGATGGCGACGCGCAGCCCGCGCGGTGCCGTGGCCAGCGACCAGCCCAGCAGTCTGGACAGCGTGCCGGGACGCACCATGTGGCGCCGCCCCAGCAGCGCCAGGGTGCGCTCGGCCACCACCTGCGGACGGTCGGCACGCGCCATCTGCATGCGGGCGCGCCGCGTGAAGCCCGTCGCCACCGGGCCGGGCGCACAGGCAATGACGTCGACGTGCTGCGACTTCCACTCATGGGCCAGGGCTTCGGCCAGCGACTGCACATAGGCCTTGGTCGCCGCGTAGTTGGCCGACCAGGGCGTACCGTGAAAGGCCACCAGGGAGCTCATGAGCACCACGCCGCCGCGCCCGCGCGCCGCGAAACGTCGGCTGAAATGCCAGCACTGCTGCAGCACGGCGCGACAATTCACATCGACCATCGCGGTCTCCGTGCCTGGATCCTGGTCCAGCAACGGCCCCGCCGAGCCGAAACCGGCACAGGCGACCAGCAGGCCCACGTCCAGCTCCCAGGTGCAGTCCTGCAGCTGCACCATGGCGTCGCGGTCCGCCAGATCCACCGCCAGCACGCGGCAGTCGATCGGGTACTGCGCGCCCAGCTCCCGCGCCAGCGTTTCCAGTTCATGCGCACGGCGCGCGACCAGCACCAGGTTCACGCCTGCTGCGGCCAGCGCCCGGGCAAAGGCGCGACCGATGCCGTCGGAGGCGCCGGTCACCACGGCCCAGGGACCGTACTTGCGTCCAAGCTCGGTGGCAGACGATCGCATCCCCCCGGTCTGCGGCAGGGGGGCGGTGGCGTCAGCCGGCGCGCCGGGCGTCCGGGCAGGCGGTGGGATGTTCATGGCGGTGCTCCTGAGGTTGCGTGAAAACCGGGTCTGCCAACTCGCCAGGCATCGTCTGATCGGTCTGGTGGTTGACAGTGTCTACCATTGTGCTTACAGTTGTTGACACTGTCAACCAATGACGGGTTTCAGGGGCGCAAGGCACGCGCGTCGGTGAACCCCGCCCGGATTGACGCAACCAGGAGTCATGGCATGAACACGGCAACCTCATCGTCCCCGGCCTGTGGCCTCGCCTTGTACCGACGCCAGTTCCTGCTGGGGGCCGTCCTGTCGCCCCTGGGTGGTCTGACCGGATGCAGCGCTTTCAACTACGTCCTGCCAGACGCACCGCAGGCCCTGGTCGAGGTCGAGCCGCTGCTGCCGCGACCACGCATCGCCCTGGTGCTGGGCAGTGGCGGGCCGCGTGGCTACGCGCATGTCGGCGTGCTGCGCGTGCTGGAGGAAGCGGGTATCACCCCCGACCTGGTGGTGGGAAGCAGCGTGGGCTCGCTGATCGGCAGTTTTTGGGCCAGCGGCCTGAGCGCCGCGCAGATCGACACGCTGTCCTGGCAGGGCGGGCCGCTTACGGTCTTCGATCCCTCCCTGTTCGCGGACCGCGGCTGGATCCGGGGGCAGCGGCTGCAGGACTACGTGAACCAGGGGCTCGCCGGCCGGCGTCTGGAAGAGCTTCCGCGCCGCATGATCGTGGTCGCCACGCGGCGCGAGGACAAGCAGGCGCGCTACTTTCTGCAGGGTAATGCCGGCGTGGCCGTGCGTGCATCGAGCGCCATGCCCGGCATCATCTCGCCCGTGGGCATCGCCGGGGTGGAGTACGAGGACGGCGACGAGTCCTATCCCGTGCCGGTCTCGGTGGCCCGCGCGGCCGGTGCGCGTTTCATCATTGCCGTGGACGTCTCGGCCCGCCCCGGTAGCACTCCCGAGGAAGCCTCGCCCGCGCTGCGCGCGCGCGACCAGCGCCGCCGCCCGCGCATCGACCCGGAGGTGGCCCGCGCCGATTTCCTGATCCATCCCGACATGGATTACTGGGCCGGTCCGCACCGGCGCTACTTCGTGCAGGCGCGCGCGCAGGGCGAGGCCCATGCCCGGGCCTTGCTGCCCGAGCTGCTGGCCCACCTGCGCCACCACGGGGCACGGGCATGACGGCCACCGCGGCAGCCCTGCCGCTTGAAGCCTGATTTTCGGTGGCCACTACCACCGCCCTGGCCAGCGGGTGCGCCCTGGTGCTGCTGCCGGCAGGGCTCTGGTGTTTGGCGCCGGCGGGGCGCACAATGAAACGCCAAGCCGCGCAACGGAGTCATCATCATGAGCGAGGTCTACGGTCGTGAAGTTCCCCCACCCCATGTGCAGTCCGTGCGGCGCGAGGCCACGCGCTATCTGGTGGTGATCCCGACGACGGACGGCCCCATCGCCCGCCTGCTGCTCGCCAGCCGCGAGCAGGTGGCCGAGTTCAACGCCAACACCGAGGAGGTGTTGGCCATGACCCGCGGGCTCTCCCCGCACGCCGGCGCCACCGGCCCCGAGTGGGACCGGTCACTGACCGGCCACAGCGCCGTGGAGCGCGCCGAGGCGCTGGTCTATACGCTGTCGACCTGAATTCCGGGGTGTCAGGTGTGCGGGCACCTGCGCAACTGTCGCGCGCCTGCTCCTGCAGGCTTGTCATGTCGCGCGGCACCAGGGTCCAACGCACATCGCCGGATCGCCCGACCGGCGGTTCACGCACCACCCAAAACAGGATCGACACGCTGGGCGTTCCTGATGCGGTAGCTCGGCTGGTACAGGGTGACGAACTCTTCCGCCGCCGTGGGGTGGACGGCCATGGTGCGATCGAAATCTTCCTTGGTCACGCCGGCCTTGAGCGCAACGCCCAGCAGCTGGGCCATCTCGCCGGCATCGTGCCCAAGTACATGGGCGCCAAGAACTTTACGGCTCACCGCATCGACGATGAGCTTCATGAGCATTTTTTCCGTGCGTCCGCTCAGCGTGGCCTTCAAGGGCCGGAACTCGGCGCGATAGATGTCCAGCTCCGCATGGCGCTGGGCAGCCGCTTCTTCCGACAAGCCCACCGTCCCGATTTCCGGTTGAGAGAAAACGGCGGTGGGGATCAGTTCGTGGTCCGGGGCGGTCGGGTTGTTCTTGTACACGGTCTCGATGAAGCACATGGCTTCGTGTATTGCCACCGGCGTGAGCTGGACCCGGTTCGTGACATCGCCCAGCGCGTAGATATGGGGCACATTGGTGCGGGAGTACGGGTCCACGACGACAGCGCGACGCTCGTCCGTCTGGACGCCGGCGGCCTCCAGCCCCAGGCCCTGGGTGTTCGGCGAGCGGCCCAGCGCCAGCATGACGGTATCGACCGTGAGGGTCTGGCCGTTGCGGGTCTGCGCCACGAGGCCACGCTCGCCTGCCCTGGTGACGCGCTCGATGACATCGCCCAGCACAAGGCGTATGCCCTTGTTCGCCATGGCCTGGTGCAGCCCCTGGCGCAGGTCGTGATCAAAGCGCGACAGGATCTCCTGGCCGCGGTGGATCAGCGTCACGTCCACGCCCAGCCCATGGAAGATGTTCGCAAACTCCACCGCGATGTAGCCGCCGCCGGCGATCAGGAGGGAGCGCGGCAGTTCGGGCAGGTCGAAGGCCTCGTTGGAGGTGATGCAGAGCCCATGGCCGGGGATCGCGCTGGGGCGGTGAGGCGCGGCGCCCGTGGCGATCACGATCTTGTCGGCGGTGACGGTCTTGCCCGACTTGAGCAGGCGGATGGTGTGGGCGTCCACCAGCTCCGCGCGGCTGTCGATGACCTCGGCGCCATGGGTTTCCAGGCCGCGGCGGTACAGGCCTTCCAGCCGGGCGATCTCCTGGTCCTTGGCGGCGATCAGCTTATGCCAGTCAAACGTCGTCGCGCCGACACTCCATCCGTAGCCCGCGGCGTCCTCGAAATCCTCCTGATACCGCGAGGCGTAGACCAGGAGCTTCTTGGGCACGCAGCCGCGGATGACGCAGGTGCCGCCGTAGCGGTACTCCTCGGCAATCGCCACCCGCTGGCCCAGCGATGCGGCGACGCGGCCCGCCCTCACCCCGCCGGATCCGCCTCCGATGACAAACAGGTCATAGTCATAAGCGCTCATAGGATGTCCTCGTTGGCGTGCCGCATCACAGTCCGCAACGATACTCCCAGGCGCCCGGTGCGCAACGCACCCTCCGGCCCGGCATCACCCCCGAGGCCCCGGGCGGCATCTCGTCAAGATGCCCGTGCGGCTGTTGCACGCACAGCACCGTGCGCTGGCCACCGCTGGCCCTCACGGCCTGAGGGCGCTTTGGCGCATTCCTTCTATACGCCGTTCCCCGCCTGAGGGATGCTCCGGGCAACTTCAAGGAGTTGCCATGGAACTGCAGATCAACGGGCGGCGCCACAGCGTGGCGACGGAATGGCGCGAGGAATCCTTGCTCCAGGTCTTGCGTGAGCACCTGGGCCTGGTCGGCAGCAAGTTCGGTTGCGGCACAGGGCAATGCGGGGCCTGCACTGTGCTGCTGGACGGCACGGCCGTGCGCAGCTGTGTGCTCCCCGCAGCCCGCGTGGGCACACAGGCTGTCTCCACGGTGGAGGGCCTGGCGCGGCCCGACGGCACGCTGCACCCGCTGCAGCGCGTCTGGCTGGAGCGGCAGGTGCCGCAGTGCGGCTACTGCCAGGCCGGGCAGCTCATGTGCGCGGCCGGCCTGCTGCGCCGCACGCCCCAACCCACGGACCTGCAGATCGATGAAGCCATGAGCGGCAACCTCTGCCGCTGCGGCACGCAGCACCGCATCCGCCAGGCCCTGCAGGCGGTGGCGTAGGAGGGCGCATGAAAACGCCCGCGCTTTCACGCCGCGACTTCATGCGCATGGGCGGTGCCGGGCTTACCGTGGTCCTGCTTCCGGGCTGTGCCATCCCCGTCATCCCCAAGCGCCCTGCGCCCGATCTGGACGCGGCCCTGGGCTGGGTCCGTTATGCCGACGGGCGCTACACCCTGTGGCTGCCGCGGGTGGAGATGGGGCAGAACATCATCACCGCGCTCAAGCAGATCGCCTGCGCTGAATTGGGCGTGCCCCGGGCGCAGGTGGACGCACGTCTGCCCTCCACGCGCGACATCGCCCGCGTCAAGGCCACGGTGGGCAGTGACTCCATCAAGGACTACGCCCTGCCCCTGGCCCAGGCCTGCGCGCTGCTGCGAGAGGCCGTGGCTCGCGGCGGCTTCGATGCCCAGGCCGAGGCACCGCCCGCCACGGCCCTGCGTTTCCTGCAGCCCGGTGCCATCGCGCCGCGCGTGCCGCTGGAGCAGGGCCTTGCCATCGTCACCGGGCAGGCGCTGTACGCGGCCGACGTGCGGCGGCCCGGCATGGTCTACGGCCGGGTGCTCTACGCGCCGTCCACGCCCGAGTTTGAATCCGCGCCCCTGTCTCTGGATGAGGCTGCCGCGCGCGCCGTTCCCGGTTTCATCGCCTTGGTGCGGGACGACGGCTTCACGCAGGGCCGCGCGTCCGGCCTGGGCATCGTGGCGCGCACGCCGGGCGCGCTGGACCGCATCGAACAGGCCCTGGCCGTGCGCTGGCAGATGCAGGACGTGAGCGCCTGCCCTACCTGGCAGGCGCAGGTGGACGTGGACCGCGCGCTGGCGCGCCAGGGCAAGCTGCCGCATGCCGTGCACGACGAGACCGTGCCCAGCGACGGCGCCTGGGACCTGGACCTGCGCTTCGACATCCCGCCCGCCGCGCATGCCGCCATCGAGCCGCGCGCTGCCGTGGCGGAGTTCGATTCCCGTGGGCACTTGCAGCTCTGGGTGGGAAACCAGGATGTGTTCTACGTGCGCGATGTGGTGGCCAAACGCCTGGCCCTGGGTGAGGACGAGATCACCGTCCAGGCCCAGCGTGTGGGCGGTGCCTTCGGCGGCCGGACGATCTGTACCGTGGAGCTGGAGGCGGCGCTGCTGGCGCGTGCCGTGCAGCGGCCCGTGAAAGTGCAATGGACCCGCGCGCAGGAATTCCGCCAGGCCTTCCACCGCCCGCCCTCCAGCCACCGGGTACGCGTGCGCCTGCAGGACGGGCAGCTCAAGGACTGGTGGCACGCTTTCGTGAGCGGCCACATCCTCTTCACCAACGCCGCCATGCCGCCCTGGCTGCAGAGCATCAGCTACTTTCTGGGCGACAACGGCGTGGCCCGCGGCGCGCGCCTGCCTTACCGCGCACGCCGCAAAGAGACCCGTTTTGCACTGGAACGCCTGCCGCTGCTCAGCGGGCCCTGGCGCGGCCTGGGCGCCGGCCCCAACCACTTTGTCACCGAGTCGGTGGTGGACGAATGCGCGCGCCGCGCCACCCAGGACCCGCTGGCCTACCGGCTGGCGCACGTCGAAGACGCACGCCTGGCCCGTGTGCTGCAGCGGGTGGCGCAGCTGGCCCGCTGGGGCGAGACGACACCCACCAACCGCGACGGCCTGCGCCAGGGCCGGGGCCTGGCCTGCGGCATCTACAAGGCCATGAGCTACGCCGCCGTCGTGGCCGACGTGACGGTGGACGCCACCGGCGCCGTGCGCGTGCGCAAGCTCTGGTGCGCGCACGATTGCGGCCGGGTCATCAACGCCGAACAGGTGCGCGCCCAGTGCGAGGGCAATCTGGTCTGGGGGCTGGGCATGGTGCTGGTGGAAGGCCTGCGTTTCGAAGGGGCCGGTGTGGCGGCCACGAGTTTCGCTGAGTCGCCCATCCCGCGCTGGGACGAGGTGCCCGAGCTGGAGGTGGCGCTGGTGGACCATGGCGAGCCGCCCACGGGCGCGGGCGAAACCGCCATCGTCGCCGCCAGCGCAGCCATCGCCAACGCCATCTGCGCCGCCTCCGGCGTGCGCCTGCTGACGCTGCCCTGCAAGCCCGAGCTGCTGCGTGCCTGAAAGGCACAATGCCGCATCGTCCACCCGCCGCTGATCGCCGTGCCCGCATCACGCCCCCGCATCGATGGTGACTTCGCCAGCGCCGCCATGCTGCGCGTGCTGCGCCAGGGCCTGCTCGACCTGGGGCTGGCGCCTGCGCCACCATCCAAGCCGGCGCAGGGCGCCGTGGTCAGCCTGGACAGCAAGCGTGAACTGCTGACGCATGCCGTGCAGGCCGGTGGCTTGGGCTGCCTGGCCCTGCTGGGCCGGGGCCTGCACCGCCTGGCGCACGAGCCCCTGCACAGCGCCCTGGCCGCCGCACACGATGCGCAGGACCTGTTGCAACGCTGGGCCCGGCTGGAACGCTACATCCACTCCCGCCACCGCGTGCAGCTGCTGGCCGTGCAGGCCCGCAGCGCACGGCTGGCCCATGTCTCCTTGCGCCCGCAATCACCGCCCCTGCCTGCGGAAGACCTGGTGGTGCTGGGCGTGCTGGCCGCCTTTCTGGATGCCAACGGGCACCGCGGCGTGCGCTGCCTGGCCGGCGGCGCCCCCGTGTATCCCGTCTGTGACGAGGCAGCGCTGGCGCGCGCCGTGAAACAAGGGCGCACGCACGAATGGCGTATCGATTGGAGCGAGCGGGAAACACCGCCGCCAGGCCCGGCCTTGCCGCTGACGCCGGCCGATGCTAGCTGGCCCGCCTGGGTGCAAGAAGCCTATGCCGCCCTGGCGCAGAACCTCACGGCGCCCTGGACGTTGGACCAGCTGGCCGAGCGCCTGGGCCAGTCACGGCGCAGCCTGCAGCGCGGTTTGCAAACGCAGGGCACAGGCTTCCGTCAATTGCAGGCCGAGGCGCGCTACCGCAGTGCCGGGGCCTGCCTGCTGCAGGGCACGCTGCCGCTGGCGGAGATCGGCTTTCTCTGCGGCTATGCCGACCAGTCGCACTTCACGCGCGAGTTCAGGTTGCGCAGCGGGCTGACGCCGGCGGATTTTCGGCGGGAGTTCGCCTGGGGATGAGGTTCGCGCTTATTGCGGGCAGCGGGTCGAGCGACGCCGCCGAGTTCAAGCCTGCGGCAGTGCCGGGCCGGTACCCGTTCCTCTCGGTGTCGAGCCCGGGGCGTCGGCGCATCCGGGCACCAGGGCCGAGGCCTGCGTGGCCCGGTCGACGATATGCTGCCAGTCGCGCTGCCATGTATGCAAGGCTTGGCCATCGCAGCGGAACACCGAGTCCAGGAAGGCCACGGACAAGCTTGCCGTCGCCGCTTTGACGGCGGGGTTGAGCGAGAGGCCGCCGGTCAGCGGTCGGTCGGTGAAGATGCTGTGCGAGCCACCGCGAAAGACGGCGAGAAATTTTCTTGGATCCGCCAGTGCGTCATAGATGGCGATCCGGTCGTCCAGGCCCGAGACGAAGCCCGGAATCTGGATGACGTCGTCGGCGCAGGTCACGTGCAGCGTCGGCACCGAGATCGCATCCAGCACGCTGGCCATGCTGGACTCGCCATAGAACGGCGGCGCAGAGATCAGGATCGCAGCGCCGATCCGCTCGTCCCGGTAACTGATCACCGCGTCTTTGCGCATGACCCGCGCTCCCACGGTCAGCAGTGCGGTGTTCGCCCCATAGGAATGGCCTGCCACGACGATGCGCGTGACGTCGATCACGGCCGGGTCCTGCCGGGCGGCACCCGCGAGCATCTGGTCCAGGGCGAACCGGACGTCCTGAACCCGGGCCACGGCCTCCGCGTCCTGGGCCGCGTTCCGCAGTCGCCCGGTCACGCCAAAGGGATTGCCACGCCACAGCGCCGAGTCGCTGCCCACATGTTGCACATGCAGGCTCGCGACACCGTTCGAAGACCAGTGCTGCCCCAGGTAGCTGTAGCCGGTGCGGGAGCCGCCCATGCCGTGCGAGAACAGCACCAGAGGCACCGGTGCTTCCGGGTTCACGCGTGCCGGCCAGTACAGGCGGGCGGGGACCGGCCGCTGGCGCGTCGTGTCGACCCAATCCAGGTCGGTGACACCGTAGGCAGGCGCTGCCGTTTCCGCCCGCAGCGCCGGGTGAGAGGCTGCCAGCGCGGCTAGGACCAGCGAGGCATTGAACTGTCGGCGATTCGTGTGCATGGGCGAGTCGGTCCGTGTGGATATCGAAGAAGGTCAGTGCATCGGCCTCAGGAGGACTGTGCCGATCAAGGGGGTGACGCAAGCCGCTGCGCCGGTCTGACGTGCCCGCCCTGTTGTACCGCAAGCCGGATATCCGTGCAGCAGCGCGGGGTCTCATGTCCTGGCGGAGGGCACCTGCGCCGCCGGCAGGTGCCGGCCGTTTTCCAGGCAGGCGTCCACAGGGCCGCGCCACAGCATCTCATGGCCGGGTCTCAAAGACGGAAACCGGAGGGCGATGACTCTCAGCGACCCGCTTGAGCCGGGTGCTGCCAAGCTTGCTTCACACGACCCTTCAGAAGCAACCATGCACCGAGCACCCACATCCACACATGCAGACCCGTCACCGCCAGGGCGATGGGAAGATCGGGCGTGAGGCCGAGCGCAGAGGGGAACAAGAGGAGCAGCTGAACGCCGGCGATCAGCCCCAGCAACGTCAGCCAGCCGGGCACCGCTTTCGCCAACCAGGCGCCCAGCACCAGAAGCAGCACGGAAGCACCCATGAAGAGCGACACGCCCAGCAGCTCCCCGATACCCCCTCCGTAGCTGTTGACGGCACCGAAAACGCTCTCGATCGTCGCGCGTGCCTCGGGGCTCGCTGCTGCGTGGGCAGCGGCGAGCTCGGGCATGACGGTCAGCCAACGCAGGATCCCGATGCTGCGTGCGAGCACGGAGAGCGCGGCAAAGCCGACCACCAGGAGCATCAGCGTTCTGCTGTAGCCTCCGATCAACCGGTCGGCCGCAAGCGCCATCACGGGCAGCAGCAGGACGGAGTAGAGCAGATAGACGCTGTAGCCCGTCAGTACGGCGCCCGGTGCAGACCGGATGGACTCGAGCTGCGTGACGGCAGCGGCATCCAGCGACCCCGGCCAACCGATGGCCGGCCCCAGGATGGGGAAGGGGACGAGGGCCAGAAAGCCGGACACGATGAGCCAGCCGGCGGTGAACCGATGGGCAGACCGCCCGGGTGCTGCAGGGATGTTCATGAGATAAAAGTTAGCTTGCGTGGTCTGAAGGCATGACCCGGCTCTCCAGCGGGAGAGGCCTGCCTTGGGTCATGAGGGGAATCCCTGCGCGGGCCTGCACAAAGGTGGCGATGGTCAGCACGGCATAGGCGGTGGCGAACACCCAGACCAGCCGTCTCGCGGTGATGTCGTTCATACGCGTCAGCGAGACCAGCCAGGCCATGAGGGGCACAAAGTGCAGGGCATGGATGCCGAAAAAGTGGGGAACACGAAGATCACCCGCGCTGCGAGACCAGTTGACGATGGGCAGGCCGCCGGCGTCCATGCCTGAACCACCCACCAGGTGCCCGGTGGGCTGGGCACTCATGTAGGCACCAAATCCGAGACCCAGGATCCAGGTCCCTACCAATCCGAGCACGATGCCCAGCTTCACCACCTCAGAGGTCCTGTAGGCGCTGCTGCGCGCAATCAGGACCGCCAGCACCAGCGAGGAGGTGGTCAAGAGGACCGCACCCGCGCCCATCAGGCTGTACATCGCGATATGAAAAGGGCTGGAGCTGTTGAAATGGGAGGCAAGCCCCAGCATCCCCTGCCAGCTGATGTAGACCACTTCGAAGACTCCGCAGGCCACGGCGGTCCACACCAGGGCGTGGACCCAGAGGCCGCGACGCTCGGCGTCGGGCAGTCCCATCAGGAAAGCACACAGCGTCAGCAGGTAGATGCCCACCGACACTTGAAACTTCCAGGGCTTGAGCCAGACGCTTGCACCCTGGAAGAGCCGGGGATCGGTCTGTAGGAGGACGGCGGTGAAACACGACATCAGCAGCAGCACAGCACCGGTCCAGAACAGGGGCGGTGAGGCGGTACGCAGTCGCGCCATCCAGCGCCTGGCGTTGACAGCCCACGAATCACGGTGCAGGGGGGAATGACTGATCTGCATCAGAGACACCTTGTCTTCACCAGGCCGCCGCATACTGGCGGCGTGCAAGGCGGTAGCCGCCGACCAGCAGCAAGAACAGCAAGAGGCCGATCGGTCCGAACAGAAACGTCATGCCCAGGCAGGGATACAGGCCAGCTCGCATCACCCACGCCGAGCGCGATGCGGTGTCCGGCCCCAGCGTGACGCGCAAGTGGTCCACTTGCCAGCGTCCCAGCCAAAGATCGAAGGCCAGAAAGTGCATCCAGCCTGCGAGCAGAACGCCAGGGGATTCGAACAACCGTTGCACGTCGGCCAGGGAGCCGAATCCCCCGCTTGCGTCGGGCAAGCACCTCCACAGGACCAGCCCATAGGCCGCACACAGCAGGATCGGCAGACATCGGCCGCCCACCCACAATGCCCACCTCGCCATGCGCTGCGCGTGCGCGACCCGCGGCGGGAGGCCTTCTGCCGTCACCCCCAGAAACAGCGACAGCCAGGCGATAACGGCCACGCGATTCGCCCATTCGAACCCCAGGTCCAGCGTCATGTTGCGCGCTCCCTGCTGTTGGCCATGAGCAGCGCCAAGACGCGCAGGGTGCGCGTTGCAGCATGGGGTGTGGGGCTGGGCATCGGAACGTCAGGTGTTGGTGTCGCTGCCGATTCTGCGTGCGATACCCCTGAAAGCGATCGCTCAGATTTGAATGCAGCAGATTCAAATTTGAATGATGCACAGGCCGCAACCCGGCCAGATCAACAGGGCCAAAGCCTGGACCACTGCTCCGGTGGTGCGGGCAAGCTCCAGGGGTCTGGGTACTGTCCTGACAGGGGAGGGATCGCGTGTCGATCGGGCGCCGTGACCGTGCAGCGGGATGCGCTGCGCAGGGTGACGTCAGCCCGACGCCTGGCTCAGATGCGCGCGCATCGCAACCGAGAGATGGTCGAACACCCGACGCATGCGCGCACTGCGCCGCATATCGTCATGGGCACAGAGCCAGACCTCCACGGGCAGCGACAACACGTCCGGGAACAGTCGTCGCAGGCCATCGCGGCCTTGCGCAACCGACGCAAACGTGGCGCCCACGCCCACGCCCGCCTCGATGGCCATCAGCTGGGCGACGGTGGACGATGACCGGAGGGCAAAGTCGGCGTAGGTCAGCGGATAACCGGTGGCTGCAGATGCTTCAAGCGCCCTCTGCAGGTCGACCGCGCCGACGTAGCGACCTTTGAGATCCGCGGGTGTCTCCAGCGTCTTGCGCGTGCTGATGAAGCGCTCATGCGCAAACAGGCCGATCTCGGTCTTCCCCAATGAGACGGCGACCACGTCGTCTTGGTCCGGCCGGAAGAAGCGCAACGCGATGTCCGCCTCGCGCCGCAGCAGGTTCTCGACCTCGTCAGTGGCCTGGATCTCGATCTGCAGCAGGGGCTCTTCCGACAGCAGCGGCGCGATGATGGCGGGCAACACGAGCGTACCCATCAACTGGGAGCTGGTGATCCGGACCGTGCCGGCGATCTGCTCGTCCTTGGAAGCCACCGCCTGATCGAAGCGGCCGATCCCTTCACGCAGCGGCTCCAGCCTCAGGGCCAGCTCCGAGGCCCGGTCCGTCGGCTTCATGCGACCGGGCAGACGGTCAAAAAGCGTCTCACCGAGCAGCAGCTCCAGCTCTCGCACATGGCGACCCAGTGTGGGCTGCGAGAGGCCCAGCTCCTCCGCTGCGGCGGTCAGCGTGCCCGCTTCGTACACCGCCAGAAACGACCGCAGCAGATTCCAGTCGGTCAGTCTGGCGGGCGTCACCGAGGCGGTCTTGGAGGGCATGGTGTGGACAGAGGGTATGCGCAATTGCATGAGGTCCATGCGCGCCTGGAGGTTCGCATGAGACCCGAATTTCAGGAAACTGTAAAGCAACCGGCGGGCACGTTGCTTGTCTGGTCGTCCTGATTCAACCCAACCGAAAGATATGTCGATGAGAACGTCTGTCATGCCCGGCCTGGCTCCGCAAGGCCCAACCCAGATCAACACCGTCCGGTCGTCGCTGGCACGGGGGCTGCTCCTGCTCACCGCTGCCTTGTCCGGCACCGCCGCCCTGGCCCAGGAAGCACCACGAGATTTCCTCGGCATCGGCGTCATCTCGATTCCCGAGTTTGAGGGCTCCGCAGACAAGCGCGCAGCACCCTTCATCGTCGGGCGCATCGATTTCGGTTCCGCGGGCTCGCTGCGGCTCAACGGACTCACCGCGCAGTACAACCTCTTGAGTGGCAAAAGCGCCTGGGCCGCCGGTCCCTTGTTGGCGCTGCGTCCGCAGCGCGATGCGGATGTGACCGACGCCGTGGTCCAGAAACTCCGCGAGGTCGACGCCGCGCTGGAGCTGGGAGCCTTCGTGGAGTATGGCTGGCTTGACGCCGTGGCCAGCGGCGACCGCTTCAGCCTGGGGATCGAGGCCCGGGGCGGCAAGGGCGCCCTGATGTCGCTCACGAGCCAGTATCGCGCGCCGCGCATGGGCGCCTGGCAGTTCGGTGCAGATGCACGTCTGGACTACGCCAACGACAAGCACATGGAGACTTATTTTTCGGTGGATGCCGACAACAGCGCGCGCAGCGGTCTGCCCGTCTATGCAGCGGCCGGTGGCGCCAAGAGTGCCAGCCTGGGTTTCACGGGAACGTATGACCTGGACCGGGACTGGATGCTGATCGGACGCTTGGGCTTCTCGCGCCTGCTCGGCGATGCCAAGGACAGCCCCATTGTTCAGGAGCGCGGGCAGTCTGGCGCGGTGTCCCTGGGTCTGGCCGTCGGCTACCGGTTCTGATGCCATGGCATCCCCAACACACCCTGAGCAACGCTCAGCGCCTGCCGGGTGGAAGCGCCGCATGCTCATCGGCGGTGGCGGCCTGATCGCCGCGACCGCTGTGCTGGCAAGCTGGCGGGCCATCGAAACAGGCATGGTCCTGACGGACGATGCCGCGTTCGATCCCTGGCAGGCCTGGAAGCAGACAGCGATCGGCGATCCTTACGCCTTGGTGGCCGCCGCCATCCTGGCGTCCAGCCCGCACAACACCCAGCCCTGGCTGTTCAAGGTCACGGACCGCCATATAGATGTGCGCGCGGACCCGAACCGCAACCTGGGCGCCATGGACCCCTTCAGAAGGGAGAAGTGGATCGGCCTTGGCGCCGCGATCGCGAACATCGAGATCGCGGCACCGGCCCGCGGTTTTGTCACCCGCGTGCAGCTGCTGCCCGAGGCTTCGGATCCCGATCTGGCCGCCAGAATTTTCTTGCAGCAAGGCCGGGCTGTTCCCACCGCGCTCGCGGCCGAAATCGACCAGCGGCGAACCAATCGCAGCGCCTACGACCGTCAGCGAGATCTTCCGGCCAGCGTCATCGACAGCCTCCTGGCCTTGGACGACGACTCGGTCCGCACCGTCTGGCTGCCTGCCACGGGTGCATCAGGCACCGAATTTGCCCGGGAGACGCTGGCGGCGACACGTCTGATCGTCGCAGACGAGGAGATGTCTCATGACGGGCACCAGTGGTTCAGATCCAATCCCCGCGAAGTCCGCCTGCACCGTGATGGCGTCGCGACGCCAACATCCGGGATCCCCGCCTGGCTGGCCAGGATCTCTCCCCTGGTGCCCCCTGTCGATGCAGCGGGTGCGGGCCAGTACTGGCTGCGCTCCACGGAGCGACAGCTGGCGACGGCACCGCGTTTCGGACTGATCCTGGTGCGTGATCTGTACGACCGCAAGCTTCAGTTGCTGGCGGGCATGCGCTGGCAGCGCATGCACCTGATGCTGACGGCCGAAGGGCTCGCCGCCCATCCGATGAACCAGCTGGTCGAGGTGGTGGATCGTGATCGCCAGTTGAAGCGTCACTCTGCGACAGCGCAAACGCTGCAGGCCTGGACGGGCCGCAGTGAATGGCGCGCCACCTTTGCCTTCCGGACAGGCTATGCGACGCAGGCCATGCCCCATTCTGCGAGGCGAGGTCTGGCTGCGGTGACCGTTTCCTAAGGTGTTGCAGCGGATGACGGACCGCCATCCGGAGGACGTCACACTGGGCGAACACCTGCGCGACGTACGGGTGGGGCCCGAGGGCGCGGTCTATCTGCTGACGGACAGCCCGCAGGGGCGGGTGTTGCGGGTGGTGCCGGCGGGGTCTTGAGGGGCTGTTGTTTGCAGCTAGAGGACTGCTTCAGGCTG
>JAIERT010000270.1 GCA_019746735.1 Burkholderiaceae bacterium
CCGCGCAAGACGCTCGGCTTCCACACGCCCGCTGAGATGTTCAGCGAATGTGTTGCATCGACCGGTTGAATCCGCCGGCCATAGCAGACACCCGGCTCTTCTCGTCCATCGATTGCTTCAGGCCGCTTGTAGCCAGTTGTTTTCGCAGCGCCCGTGGCAGGCTCATAGCTTGGCGGGTCGCGTCGCCAGGTAGTCTTCCGGCAGCTTCGCCTCACCGTTTGGGCCCCATTCGACCTGCGCGATGCCCTGCCACAACGCGTCAAGCCGGCGCCGTTCCGTTTCGTTTGCACCGGGCGTGGTGCCAGGGTCGAACGCCAGCGCAGCCTGCAGCTCAGCCAGCAGCTGCGCTTCGCTCCACGGTTTGGGGAGATAGCGGAACACCATGGCGCGATTGACGGCCGAGAGCACCGTACCGAAATCGTCTGCCGCACTGAGCATCATGCGCACCATGCGCGGGTCCAGCTCCCTGGCGAGGGCGAGCAGCGTCACACCGTCCAGCCCCGGCATGCGGTAGTCGCTGATCAGCACGTCGAAGCGCTCCTGCTGCAGGCGCTGCAGGGCCAGCAAAGGATCGTTACATATCTCGACGTCCAGCTGCTGCAGCGTGAAATGCCGCTGCAGCAATCGGCGCAGGGCGTACAGCACCGGCGCCTCGTCGTCGACGATCAGCAAGCGCTTCATGGGGTCACCTCCTTGGGCAGTTGTACGGCCAGTTTCAGCGTCAGGCCGTGTTTGGTTTCGAAGGCACGGATGCGCTCGATGAGATCGTCCGTCAACCGTTGGCCGACCGACAGCAAAAGTACACCCTCGGGCGACACAAAATCCTGTGTCAGCGTATGACCGGGCCGCAGCTCCGCGGTGGGCAGGCGCAGCACCGGCGCGGCCGGCTTGGGTGGCGCGGTCGAGAACAGGCTGGCGAAGGCATCCACCACGGCCGGGTCGAACTGGGTGCCGCGCCCGGCAAGCACCGCGCGGCGGGCTTCGAGCGGGCTCAGGGCCTGACCGTCGATCCGGCCGTTGCGCAGGTCTTCGTGGGCGTCGGCCACCGCCAGGATGCGGGCCCCGAGCGGGATCGCCGTGCCGCGCAGGCCATCGGGGAAGCCCTGCCCATCCCAGCGCTCGTGGTGGGCGCGGATCAGTGGTGCCGCACCCTGCATGTCGTCACTGGCCAGCAAGGCCTGTTCTCCGAGCACCGGGTGCAGCTGGTAGCGGCGCAGCTCATCGCGGTCGAGCCGGTTCACCGGTCGCGCCAGCACCGTGTCACTGAGGCCGATGTGGCCGATGTCGTGCAGCAGCGCGGCAATCGCAAGATTCTGTGTGGTCTCGGCATCCAGCGTCATCGCCCGCGCGATGCGCCGTGCCAGATCGGCCACTTGTCGGGCGTGTCCGAGTTGGGCGCTGCCGCGCATCTCGATCAGCGCGGTGAAGGACTTGATCGACGTCAGGTAGTTGCGCTTGAGTTTGTCGTTGGCGGCAGCCAGCTCCTCAGTACGTACGGCGACGCGGGCTTCCAGCCCCGCGTTCAGTGCCTTCAGCGCATCGTTCTGCTGTTGTGTCAGACGCTCCAGCGCCAGCTTGTCGGCTTCGAGCTGCTGGTTCTGCGCGACCTGGCTCAGGGTCAACACCAGCTCGTCATCGTTCCAGGGTTTGGTGATGTAGCGGTGCAGCCAGCCACGGTTGATGGCGCCGATGGTCGAGCCCAGATCGGCCTGGCCCGTGAGCAGCAGTCGCGCGAACTGCGGCCAGCCCAGGCGAACTTTTTCCAGCAGTTGCACGCCGTCCATGCCCGGCATGCGCATGTCCGACAGCACGGCATGGACCGGTTCCTTGGCGAGCAATGCCAGCGCCTCTTCGCCATTCGCGGCCGTCAGGATGCGCCAGCCCGTCGCGCGGAACAGCCGCCGCAGCGCAGCCAGGATGTTCGGCTCGTCGTCGACGGCCAGCACCGTCCAGGTCTGGTTGGCGGCCGTCATGCGCTACCCCCTTCGACGGCCGGACGCCGCACCGGCAGCGTGACGCGGAAGCACGAACCACGGCCCGGTTCGCTGCGCACGTCGATGCGGCCCTGGTGCTTTTGTACGATGCCGTAGGCCAGCGACAAGCCCAGGCCAGTGCCGCGGCCGACCGGCTTGGTGGTGAAGAAGGGGTCGAAGATGCGCGCCAGGTGTTCGGGTGCGATGCCGCTGCCATTGTCCTCGACCTCGACCCAGACCTCGTCCCTGGCATCGCCGCTGCGCACGATGATGAGGCCGCGTTCCGTGCCGATCGCGTGCGCCGCGTTCACGAGCAGGTTGAGGAACACCTGGTTCAACTCGGATGGCAGGCATTCGATGTCGGGCAGGCTGCCGTACTCGCGGCGGACGTCCGCCCGGTACTTGATCTCGTTGGCGACGATGTTCAACGTCGAGTCGATGCCCTGGTGCAGCGAGGCCCAGACCCATTCCTGATGGGTGTCGACACGCGAGAAGTCCTTCAGATCCTGAACGATCTTGCGCACGCGCGACAGGCCTTCCTTGGACTCGCCCATCAGCATCGGGATGTCCTGCTTCAGGTAGTCGAGTTCGACCCGCGCACGCAAGGCTGCGAGCCGCGTCGCCATGACGCTGTCGGCCAGCGCCGGTTCGGCCTGCTCGTAGGCTTCGAGCATCTCGAACAGGCGCTGGAGATAGGCTTCCAGCGTGCCGAAGTTCGAGAAGACATAACCGATCGGGTTGTTGATTTCGTGCGCCACGCCGGCAGCCAGCTGCCCGATCGACGCCAGCCGTTCGGATTGCAGCAACTGGTTCTGCGCGCTGCGCAGGCTTTCGTTCAGCGTACGCAGTTCCTGGTTCGCGCGTTGCAGCGAGATGAGTTCGGCATCAGACATGGTTTCCTTCAGTGAAGCAGCGCTTCGCAGACGGTTTCAAACTGGGCCTCGGCCTGCGCAAACACCCGCATGCAGGCCGCGTCGCTCAGGCCGCAGGTGGTCCAGACCGGCAGCACCAGCGCCGGCACCGACTCGTCCTCGTCGCCGGCCAGACCGAGGGCGTGCGCGATGGCGTCGGCCACATGGGCGATGCCCGTCAGCGTGAGCTCGGCGCTGGCTGGCGGCACGTGATGCTGGCGGATGGCATCGACAATGGCCGGCGCGAAATTCCACTGCCGTGCGATCAGCCCGCCGACCTCGGCGTGATCGATGCCGAGCACGGCGTACTCGGCATCGCTCAAGGGGCAATCCTGCTCGTGCCGCCACTGCTCGACATCGCCATAGGCCGATGCAAATGCGCTGGCCAGCGCCAGCCGGCCAATGTCGTGCAGCAGCCCGACCGTGAACGCCAGATCCGCGTCGTCGCGCCCCAGTTCGGTGGCCAGTGCCTGAGCACACAGGGCACTGCCAAGGGAATGGCGCCAGAACGTGTCCTGGTCGAAGCCGGGGTGGCGGCGGAAGCTGCCAGCCAGACCCGCGGCCGTGACGGCGCCGCGTACCGTGCGCAGTCCCAGGACGGTGATCGCCTCGGCCACCGAGCGGACCTGCCGGCCGCGACCATAGAACGAGGAGTTGGCCAGCCGCAGGAGCTTGGCGGTCAGCGCCTGGTCGCGCGAGATCTTGGCCGCGTACTGCGTGGCGCTGAGTTCCTCGTGGCCGAGCGACTCGACCAGTTCGAGCACGACCGAGGGCAGCGGGGGCAGGTCGCGCAGCGCGGCGAGCAGCTCATCGCGGGCGATCGGTCGAACAGGCGTGTTCATTGCTTCATTTCCTGGCGGCAGCGCTGCACGAGGTGCAGCAGCGGATGCACCCGCCCGTTGCGCAGGCTGTGGCGGAACAGGTGCGTCGGCGCTACCGGCGGTTTGTCAGGGGTGGTGGGATGGTTCATGCAGAGGCTCCTATTTGTGGCAGCAGCACCAGGAGGCGGCCGCGCGCATGGCCGACCAGGAGCCGGCTCATGGCCCACCAGCGGCGCCCGGCCAGCGTGACCAGGATGGAATCGCCGTCCAGCGCCCGCTGCAGGTTGGGGGGCAGATGCCCGGTCGCCGTCCCGCCCAGAAACTCCCCACGCAAGCGGCACAGCGCCTGGGCCGGTGCGTTGGCGAAGACCAGCAAGCCCTCGTCGTCGACGCCGAGCACCGGCACCGGCACGGCATCCAGCAGTTCCTGTGCGGCCTCGCGGCTGCCGACCTCCAGCTGGTTCTGCTCGCGCTGTGCGCTCAGCAAAGTCTGCAGGCGCTGGTTCACCTCGGCCAGGTCCCGGTTGGCGGTCTGCACCTCCTGGTCCAGACGGCGGTTCTGGTCGGCCATCTCCTTCAAGGTGAAGGCCTCGCGCAGGTGGGTGCGCAGCTCAGCGTCGTCCCAGGGTTTGGCGAGGAACTTGTAGATCGCGCCTTCGTTGATGGCATCGGTGATCGACTGCAGCTCGGTGTAGCCCGACAGCACCAGCCGGATCGTCTGCGGGTACAGCTGCTTGGCCCGGCGCAGCAGCTCGACGCCGGTCATGCCCGGCATGCGCTGGTCGGACAGGATCACGTCGACTTCGTGCCGCGCCATCAGCTGCAGTGCTTCCTCGGCGCTGGTGGCGCTGAGCACCCGCCAGCCCTCGCCGCGCAGCAGCCGGCGCAGGGCCGCGACGACGTTCTCCTCGTCGTCGACGAGCAGCAGGGTGCGCTGTCGGGACCTCCGGGCAAAAAGCGCCGGATCGATCTGTCGGCCTTCGCGCACCATGGATTCGACCGCCGCCGCCGGCAGTGCGGCGCTGAACCAGTGGCCCTGCATCTGGTCGCACTGGTTGGCGGCGAGCAGCGCTGCCTGGCCTTCGCTTTCGACACCTTCGGCCAGGACCTTCATCTGCAGCTGGTGGGCCATCGTGATGATGGCGCGCGTGATCGACACATCTTCCGCCGGTGCGGTGACATCGGGCACCAGCGAACGGTCGATCTTGACCACGTCTACTGGCAGCCGGCGCAGGTAGCTCAGGCTCGAGTAGCCGGTACCGAAGTCGTCAAGCGAAACCTCGACGCCCAATGCACACAGCGCTTGCAGGTGTTGCACGGCCTGATCGAAGTTGGCGATCAGCATGCTCTCGGTGACTTCGACGCCG
Source organism: Burkholderiaceae bacterium (assembly GCA_019746735.1). Lineage (GTDB taxonomy): Bacteria > Pseudomonadota > Gammaproteobacteria > Burkholderiales > Burkholderiaceae_C > Hylemonella. The sequence goes on from JAIERT010000270.1 coordinate 5,073, forward strand.
AACAGCTGCGGATCCAGGCCGCTCGCAGCGAGCAGGCCTTCGATGCGCCGCGCCAGGTCCGGCTGCAGCAGCTGGCGCGCCGACAGATTGGCCGCCATGCGCAGCGGCGGCAGACCCGCACGCTGCCAGGCTGCGGCCTGCTCGATGGCTCGGCGCAACACCCAGTCGCCGATGGGAACGATCAGGCCGGTCTCTTCGGCGATCGGGATGAAACGGTCTGGCGCGATGTAGCCCAGTGTCGGGTGCTGCCAGCGTAGCAAGGCCTCGACGCCAACGATGCGGCCCTGCACCAGGTCTACCTGCGGCTGGTAGTGCAGTTCGAGCTGCTCGTCGCGCAGCGCCTGTCGCAGCGCGATCTCCAGGGCCAGCCGCTCGGGGTCGTCGTCCTGCGGCGTGCCGGCATAGACGCTGACCTGGTTGCGGCCCAGCCGCTTGGCCCGGTGCAGCGCGGCGTTGGCACGCCGCAGCAGGGTCTCCGCGTGATCGCCATCGGTCGGTGCCGCCGCCATGCCGATGCTGCAGGTCAGGTGGATCTCCTGCCCGGCGATCGTCATCGGCCGGGCGATGCTGTCGAGCAGCGCCTGCGCCGTATGCAAGGCTTCTGCCGGCGTGGCTCCCATCACAACCACGAACTCGTCTCCGCCGCGGCGTGCCACCAGATCGACGTTGCGCACTGTGGCGACGATGCGCTGCGCCACCTCGCGCAGTGCCGAGTCACCGATGTGCAGGCCGAGGCCGTCGTTGATGCGCTTGAAACGGTCGAGCTCCAGCACCAGCACCGCGGTGGGGGTGCCGGCCTGCAGCGTCGCACCCAGGCGCTCGACGAGCAGCTGGCGGTTCGGCAGCCCGGTCAGCTCATCGAACTGCAGCAGTTGCCGGATGCGGCGTTCGGCGGCGCGGCGTTCGCGCAGGTCGTCGACGCAGACATGGGCGAAGGAGGTATCCCCGCTGGTCACCAGACTGACGGAGACGTCGACCGGAATCTCATGGCCCTCGCGATGGCGCAAGCGGGACTCGAAGCGCAGGGAACCACGGTCACACAGCTCCTGCCAGCGCTGTGGCCACTGCGTCTCGTCGACCTCGGGGTCGATGTCTGGGACCCGCAGTCGCAGCAGTTCACCGCGCTCCAGGCCCAGCAGGCGGCAGGCCGCCGCATTGGCATCGTGCAGGGCCCCGTCGGGCCCGACCTGGAGCAGCGCGTCATTGGCCTGCTCGACGGCTTGGCGTGTCAGCAGCAGTTGGTACTGTGCCTGCTCCCGTTCGCTCACGTCACGCGCAGAAGGGATCAGCCAGACCACGCGCCCGTCGGGCCCATACAGCGGCAGTAGCGAAAAATCCATCACCAGCGTCGCGCCGTTGCTGACAGCCACACGGGCATCGAAGCGCGATGCCTCACCGCGCGCTGCGCCGTCCAATGCCTGCTGCAACTGCTTGCGCGATAGCTCACAGCCCTGCCACCACGGCGTGGCGTCGAAGCGTTGGCCGAGTACCTGCTCCGGTGTGCAGCCTATGGCCTGCAGCGCAGCCTGGTTGGCGTAGCGCAGCGTGCCGTCGACATCGAGCAGACCGGCAAAGACCGAGGGGCCCAGTCGGTCCAGCACCGCGTGCAGAGAGAGTTCAGAGCCTGGAGGCGGGTGGCCGGTCGCCACCAGCGTCAGCGCGGCATCACGGTGCGGCATGGTCCATGCAGGGAGGGTTGAACATGCCCTCAGTCTGCCCGGCGGCCTGCGCCGGTGGTGTGAGCAGTTGGGCGCGCCGACGACCGGATCAGAGCAAGGGGCGCAAAGCGGCGTCGGCGCGCGGTACGTCGGCGATCAGCCGTGCCAGCGTGCACATGGCGCGCTCGAGTGCTTCGTTCCAGGGTTGGCCACAGGTCAGCCGGATGTGGTGCTGGAACTCGGCGCGCGCCGAGAACATCGGCCCGGGGGCCAGGCTGATGCCCTGTGCCAGCGCGGCACGGTGCAGAGCCATCGCATCGACACCGACGGGCAATTCGACCCAGACGAAGTAGCCGCCGGCCGGCCGCACCACCCGTGTCCCGTCAGGAAAGAGCCTGTTCACAGCATCGAACAGGCTGTTGCGTTGTGTTTGCAGAGACTGGCGCAGGCTGTTCAGGTGGCGATCGTAGCCGCCGTCCTGCAGGTATTCGGCCAGCGCTGCCTGCACAGGGATCGATCCGGACAGGCTGGTCATCAGCTTCAGCCGCTGGACCTCGTGCGCCCACCGGCCGGGCGCGGCCCAGCCGACGCGGTAGCCTGGCGCCAGGCACTTGGAGAAAGAGGAGCAATGCAACACCAGACCGCGGCGATCGTAAGCCTTGGCCGGCAGTGGCGCGGTCTTGCCTTCGTAGAGCTCGGAATAGACGTCGTCTTCGATCAGCGGCAAATCGTGGCGGGCGAGAAGTTCGACGAGGTCGCGCTTTTTCGCCTCGGGCATCAAGCTGCCCAGCGGGTTCTGGAAGTTTGTCATGAACCAGCAGGCCTTCGGGCGGTAGAGCTCGATGACCTGCGCCAGGCGGCCGAGATCGACGCCCTCACGAACATGGGTCTGTACTTCGATGGCGCGCAGCCCCAGGCGTTGCAGCGCCTGCAGCGCCACGTAGAAGGTCGGGGATTCGACCACCACCGCATCTCCCGGCCGCGTCACTGCGTTGAGGCACAGATTCAGCGCCTCCATCGCACCGTTGGTGAGCACGATCTCGTCGGTGTTGATGGTCAGGCCATGACGCAGATAACGCTTGGCGATCTCGCGCTTGAGCCGCAGGTTGCCCGGCGGCAGGTCCTCGACCATGTCCCAGGGCTGGAGCCGGCGCGTGCTCGACACCAGGGCGCGGCGCAGTCGATCCAGCGGAAACAGGGACGGGCTCGGGAACGCGGAGCCAAAGGGCACGATGTCGCGCGCGCGAGCAGCGCCGAGACAGGCCCAGATCAGGTCGTTCACTTCGACAGGCTGCGATCCGGACTGGGGTGCCGAGGTATCCGGCTCGGGGAGCAGTACGCCTCCCGCGCGTGCGGCAACGAAGTAGCCCGAGCGTGGCGCGGCGCGTACGAGGCCGCGAGACTCGAGCAGATAGTAGGCTTGAAACACCGTGCTGGGGCTCACGCCCCGGCTGGCACAGGTTTGACGCACGGAGGGCAGGCGATCCCCTGGGCGCAGCACACCGGCGGCAATCTGCTGCTCCAGCTCTCGAGCGAGTTGTTCGAACTTCTTGGCGGCGGCGGTTGGGCGATCACGCATGGTGTCGGCACCGCGCCTCGGTCGACTGCTGGCCGGGTAAGGTGGCGTTGTTGTAGTGTTGTAGTTTAGAGCTTAGGCGGCGCAATGCAAGCATGGGCTCCATGCCGACTAGCGACGGGTCACTTCCAGGTTGAGTTGCCGCTCTCGTTGGTAATGAAGGTCAGCGATGCGGTCGCAACCGGACGCTCAGAGTCTCAAAATGACAGACGACAAGCGCTGCAGACCAGTTGCTCTTCAGAAAAGCCTGAACCTCTGATTTGGATCGTGAACGGACGCTGATCTTGATATCAGGCGTTCAGTAAATCCAGGGCACAAACCGCTTGGTTTGCTCGCGATAGTGCGCATACCCCGGATGCTGCGCCAGCATCCAGCGCTCCTCCAGCGCCGACTTGCTCCACAGCACGAGCAGCAGCGCGCCCCAGGCCAGCCAGGCCGCCCCCGAGTCTGCCGTGCGCGCCAGCGCCAGGGCGCCGAGCAGCAAGGACGTGTACATGGGATGGCGGACCCAGCCGTAGGGGCCGCTCGTGACCAGGGTGCCGCCCACGCGCGGGCGGGGATGGATGTTGAAGTTGCCCGGGCGGTTGGCCCGCAGGGCCCAGCCCGCGAGCAGCAGGGCCGCGCCGGCCATGAGCCATGCCGCCAGCGGGATGGTGCCGTGCTCCACGGCAGGCCAGGCCAGCAGGGCTAGTACGGCCAGCAGGCCGAACTGCAGCAGCACCAGCACGGAACCGGTCCACAGGCGCTGCCGTTCGTTCATGGCCTACCTCACAGTTTGGCGAGTCGCTCCAGCGCAGTGTGCAGCGTTTCGTCCTTCTTGGCAAAGCAGAAGCGCACCACCTTCTGGTCGAAGCCGTTGCCGTAGAAGGCCGAGAGCGGGATGGCGGCCACGCCGATTTCGGTGGTGAGCCATTGGCAGAACTCCGCCTCGTTCAGGTCACTCACGGCCGAGATGTCGACGCACTGGAAGTAAGTGCCCTGGCCGGGCAGCATGCGGAACTTGGTTTTCTTCAGGCCTTCGCGGAAGAGGTCGCGCTTGCGCTGGTAGAAGGCGGGCAGATCCAGATAGGGCCGGGGGTCCGCCATGAAGTTGGCCAGACCGTGCTGCACCGGGGTGTTGACGGTGAAGACGTTGAACTGGTGCACCTTGCGGAACTCGGCGGTGAGCGGCGCGGGGGCGGCCACGTAGCCCACCTTCCAGCCGGTGACGTGGTAGGTCTTGCCGAAGCTGCTGACGATGAAGCTGCGTGCGGCCAGGGCGGGGAAACGCGCGGCGCTTTCGTGCGCCTTGCCGTCGAAGACCATGTGCTCGTAGACCTCGTCACTGATGACGAGGATGTCGGTCGGCGCCAGCAGCTCCTGCAGCTGCAGCATTTCCTCTTTCGTCCAGACCATGCCGCTGGGGTTGTGCGGGCTGTTGATGAGGATGGCGCGGGTCTTGGGAGTGATGGCGGCGGAGATCTTGGCGAAGTCTGGGCGGAAGCTGCCAGGTGTGAGCGGGACGCGCACGACCGTGCCGCCCGCCAGCTCGATGTTGGGCACGTAGCTGTCGTAGCAGGGCTCGAGCACGATGACCTCGTCACCCGGGTGCACGATGGCCAGGATGATGGTCAGGATGGCCTGGGTGGCACCGGCCGTGATGGTGATCTCGGTGTTGGCGTCGTAACGGTGGCCGTAGATGGCCTCGACCTTCTTCGAGATGGCCTCGCGCAGCGCGGGCACGCCGGTCATGGGCGGGTACTGGTTGAGGCCGCCCTGCATGGCTTGGGTAACGGCATCGACCAGGCGCGGGTCGCCCTCGAAATCCGGGAAACCCTGGCCCAGGTTGACGGCGCCTTTTTCAGCGGCCAGGGCGGACATGACGGTGAAGATGGTGGTGCCGACCTTGGGCAGGCGGCTGACGAGTTCAGGGGTACGTACGGTGGTCATGGTGAGAGGATACGCAAAGAGGAGGGGTTTTTACCAGGGCTCCCATGGAGCCGGCTTTGCCGGGCCACTGGGAGCGTCCCCCAGGGGGGAAGGCGCGCAGCGCCTCAGGGGGGCTTACAACTCGTAATCCGTATGTTCCCCGCGCATCACGCGCGCAACGAGCTCGCGCTGCAGGCGCTCGCTGAGGAGCTCGGCGAATTCGTAGACGAAGTTGCGCAGGTAGGCGCCCTTCTTGAAGGCCACGCGGGTGACGTTCTTGCCGAACAGGTGGCCCAGCGGGCGCACCACCAGCTCCTCGGTGCCGGCCAGCACGGGCATGTTGCGCACGGCCATCTCGGCCACCAGGCCCAGACCCATGCCGAGCTTGACGTAGGTGGTGATGACGTCCGAGTCGATGGCTTCGAGCACGATGCGCGGGTTGAGCTTGCGCTGGGCAAACGCCGTGTCGATGCGCGTGCGGCCGGTGAAGGTGGGGTGGTAGGTGATCAGCGGCTCGGCGGCCAGGTCTTCGAGGCTCAGGCGTTCCTTGCCGGCCAGGGGGTGGCTGGTGGGCAGCACCAGCACGTGCTGCCATTCGTAGCAGGGCAGGGTGACGAGCTCGTCGTAGTCGGCCAGCGATTCGGTGGCGATGCCGATCTCGGCGATTTCGTCGATGAGCATGCGCGCCACCTGGTCCGGGTTGCCCTGGTGCAGCGAGAGGTTGACCTTGGGCCAGGCCGCACGCAGCTTGGCCACGGGCTCGGGCAGCACGTAGCGCGCCTGGGTGTGGGTGGTGGCGATGGACAGCGTGCCGCTGTCCTGCTTGCTGTACTGCTCGCCGATGCGCTTGAGGTTGCCGACCTCGCGCATGATGAGTTCGATGCTCTTGAGCACCTGCTGGCCCGGTTCGGTGATGCGTTTGAGGCGCTTGCCATGGCGGGCAAAGATGTCGATGCCCAGCTCTTCTTCAAGCTCGATGATGGCCTTGGACACGCCGGGCTGCGAGGTGTGCAGGGCCTTGGCCGCCTCGGTCAGGTTGAGGCCATGGCGGGCGGCCTCCTGGACGAAGCGGAATTGGTGCAGGTTCATGGTGGTTTTCAGATAAGACCGGTGTTTATTATGCTCTGTACGTCTATTGGTGAGGTGCAGCTGGCGTCGATGCGGCCTGAGTGCTTGCAATAGCCCTTGACTTCAGTCAAGGTCTGGGTTCGCCTGGGTCGTGATTCCTTGATTTTCAGAAAATACTGAAAATTCAGAAGGCCAGACATGAAGCTTCCACCCCTGACGCAGCGCTTTGTGCTGCATTTCGGTGAAATGGGCAGCCGCTGGGGCATCAACCGCACGGTGGGGCAGATCTATGCGCTGCTGTATGTGTCGGCCCAGCCGCTGAACGCGGACGAGATAGGCGAGGCCCTGGCCTTCTCGCGTTCCAACGTGAGCATGGGGCTCAAGGAGCTGCAGTCCTGGAACCTGGTGCGCCTGATCCACCGGCCCAATGACCGGCGCGAATACTTCCAGGCGCCTGAGGACGTCTGGGCCATCTTCCGCACCCTGGCCAATGAGCGGCGCAAGCGCGAGGTGGACCCCACGCTGTCCATGCTGCGCGAAGCCCTGATGGAGCAGCCGGGCACGGCCGAGGACGTCCACGCGCAGGAACGCATGAAGCAGATGCACCAGTTCATTGAACTGATGACCAATTGGCTGGATGATGTGCAGAAGATGGATTCGGAAACTCTGGCCAGCCTGATGCAGATGGGCGCCAAGGTGCAGAAGTTGCTGGAGATGAAGGAGCGGGTGAAGAGCGCCTTCAGCCCCGCCAAGTCCCCCAAAGAAGGAGCTGGCCATGGACAGTCTTGACCCGGTGGTGCTGGCGCGCATCCAGTTCGCGGCCAACATCAGCTTCCACATCCTCTTTCCCACCATCAGCATCGGCATGGGCTGGGTGCTGCTGTTCTTCAAGCTGCGATTCAACGCCACGGGGCAGGCGCACTGGATGGACGCCTACCAGTTCTGGGTCAAGGTCTTTGCACTGACCTTTGCGCTGGGCGTGGTCAGCGGCATCACCATGAGCTTCCAGTTCGGCACCAACTGGCCGGGCTTCATGAACACCGTGGGCAATGTGGCCGGGCCGCTGCTGGCCTACGAGGTGCTGACGGCGTTCTTCCTGGAGGCGACGATGCTGGGCATCATGCTCTTCGGGCGCGGCCGCGTGAGCGAAAGGGTGCACACCCTGGCCACCTTCCTCGTCGCCGCGGGCACCACGGCTTCGGCCTTCTGGATCCTGGCGCTCAACTCCTGGATGCACACGCCGGCGGGCTTCGAGATGATCGACGGCAAGGCCCATGTGACGAGCTGGATGGAGGTGATCTTCAACCCCTCCTTCCCCTACCGCATGACGCACATGCTCATCGCCTCGGGCCTCACCGTGGCCTTTCTGCTGGCGGGCTTGAGCGCCTATCGCTGGCTCAAGGGCGACAAGGGCGCCACGGTGCAGGCCAGCCTGCGCACGGGCCTCTACGTGGCGGCACTGCTGATCCCGATTCAGATCTGGGTGGGGGACCTGCATGGCCTGAACACGCTCAAGCACCAGCCCGCCAAGCTGGCTGCCATGGAAGGCATCTGGGAGACGCAGCGCGGCGCGCCCGCGGTGCTGTTTGCCCTGCCGGACCAGGCCACGCAGAGCAACAAGTACGAGCTGGCCATTCCCAAACTGGCGTCCCTGTACCTCACGCATGACTGGGACGGCGAGGTCCAGGGCATCAAGGACTTCGGCGCCGACCATCCGCCGGTGGCGCCAGTGTTCTGGGCCTTCCGCACCATGGTGGGCGTGGGCCTGCTGATGCTGGTGGTCAGCTGGCTGGGCGTGTGGCAGGTGCGCAAACGCGGCCTGCAGCCCTGGCTGGCGCGGGTGCTGGTGGGCATGACGTTCTCGGGCTGGGTGGCGCTGCTGGCCGGCTGGTACGTGACCGAGATCGGCCGTCAGCCCTGGCTGGTGCAGGGTGTGCTCAAGACCGCGCAAGCTGCTTCCCAGGTGCCGGCGCACAACATCGCCTTCACCCTGGCGCTGTACCTCGTGCTCTACGTCGCGCTGTTGCTGGCCTATGTGAGCGTGGTGTTCTATCTGGCGCGCAAGGCCGCCAAGACCGAGATGGAGGTGAGCCATGCTTGATGCCACGAATGTGCTGGCCGTGCCCGATCTGAGCCAGCCCGCGGGCTGGCTGCCCCTGGCGTTTGCGCTGGTGATGGCCCTGGCCATGCTGGCCTATGTGATCCTGGACGGCTACGACCTGGGCGTGGGCGTGCTGCTGCGCCGCACCGATGACGAGGCGCAGAAGGACATGATGATCGCGAGCATCGGCCCCTTCTGGGACGCCAACGAGACCTGGCTGGTGCTGGGCGTGGGCGTGCTGCTGGTGGCTTTCCCGCTGGCGCACGGCGTGATCCTTGGCGCTCTCTATCTGCCGGTGGCGCTGATGCTGGTGGCGCTGACGCTGCGCGGCGTGGCCTTCGATTTCCGTGTGAAGGCGCGCGCCGAGCACAAGCACCTGTGGGACCGGGCCTTCTATGCAGGCTCGACGCTGGCGTCCTGGTCGCAGGGGTTCATGCTGGGCAGCCTGGTGACGGGTTTTGCCACCGACTGGGGCAGCCGTGCGTTTGCGGCGCTGATCGGCCTGTGCCTGATCGCGGCCTACAGTCTGCTGGGCGCCGGCTGGCTGATCATGAAGACCGAGGGCGCGCTGCAGCGCCAGGCCGTGCGCTGGGCGCAGGGCAGCCTGTGGCTGACGGCGGCGGGCATCGCGGCGATTTCGCTGGCCACGCCCTGGGTCAGCGAGCGCATCTTCGACAAGTGGTTCAGTTTTCCCAACGTGGTGCTGCTGCTGCCGATTCCGGCCGTGACCGTGGCGCTGTTCGTGGTGATCGCGCGCAGCCTCAAGCGCCTGCCCCTGCGCCTGGACCAGGGCAACCAGTACGGCGTGGCCGTGCCCTTTGCCTGCACGGTGGGCATTTTCCTGCTGGCGTTTTACGGCCTGGGCTACAGCCTCTTTCCCTGGCTGGTGGTGGACCAGCTCACGATCTGGCAGGCGGCGAGTTCGACCGAGGCGCTGCGGGTGATCTTCTACGGCGTGGCCGTGGTGCTGCCGGTGATCATCGGCTACACGGTGTACGCCTACCGCGTGTTCTGGGGCAAGAGCACGGCGCTGAAGTATTGACAGGAAGTGAGGCGATCTGCCGGTCGCGTCGACAATTCCAGGCCGGCGGTTTATAAAGCCGGTTCACTGTCCTGAAAGGCATGGAGATGTACCAAGGTAGCTGCCTGTGTGGCGCCGTGACCTACGAGATACACGGGGAGCTGAGCGCCGCCGCCTACTGCCACTGTTCGCGCTGCCGCAAGGCCAACGGCTCGGTGTTCGCGGCCAATGCCACGGTCAAGGAAAGCGAGTTCCGCCTGTTGCAGGGGGCACAGTCGCTCAGGACCTACAGCACGGCGGCCGGCGTGCACCGGGTGTTCTGCGGCCAGTGTGGTGCGCCGGTCTACAGCAAGCGCGACAGTGGCCCGGGTTTCCTGCGCCTGCGTCTGGGCCTGCTGGACACGCCCTTGAAACAGGGACCGCAGCAGCACATCTTCGCAGGCTCCAAGGCGCCCTGGTACGAGATCCACGACGATCTGCCGCAGTACGCCGAACGCGCGCCGGTCTGACGGTCTGGCAGGAGAGACGCACCGTGCTCAAGACCTACCGTGGCACTTGCCATTGCGGTGCCGTGCAGTTTGAGGCCGACCTGGACCTGACGCAGCCGACCTACCGCTGCAACTGCTCGATCTGCCGACGCACGCGCTTCTGGCCGGCGGTGGCGCGGGAAGGCGGTTTCCGTCTGCTGGCGGGCGAGGGTGACCTGACGAAATACCTCTTCAACACCCGCAAGAACGAGCATTGCTTCTGCCGGCACTGCGGCGTGCGCGCCTTCGGCATCGGGACCGAGACGCCGATCGGCAGGATGTATGGCGTGAACCTGGGCTGCATCGACGCGCTCGATGAGGAGACGCTGTCTCGTCTTCCCATCACTTACGTTGACGGCCGGACGGACCGCTGGGACCTTGCGCCGGCTTTCTGCAGCCATCTCTGAACCAGCGCGCCGCCCCGACGCTGTTCATTGCACAAAGCGATTGCCGCGCGAGAGGATGGTGAGCTCCACCCAGTTGCTGCCATGGCGCTGGCCGGGCCCGAAGTTCAGGCTGAAGCCCTTGAGGTCGACCCGGCCCAGATTGCCCATGGCCTGCAGAAGGCTGGCGCGCGTCACCTCTGGGCCGGCCTTCTTGAGCGCCTCGACCAGCACCTTGGCGCCGATGCACGATTCCAGCGAGGTGTAGTTCAGGCGCGCGCCGTTGAGGGCGTTGAGCGCCTCGGCGCATTCCTTCATGAGTGGCACCGAGATCTGGTTGGCGCTGCGCGGCGAGGGCATGACCTGGGCCACGACGGTGCCGCGCGCCAGATGGCCCACAGACTCCACGAGCTCGTCCGGGTTGACGAAGGACAGGGCGGCGACGGGCAGGGGCACGCCCTTGTCGTTGGCGATCTTGAGGAACTCACCGACCACATTGAACTGGGTGGTGGCCAGCACGTAGTGCGGGTTGTCCTTGGCGATGGCGTCGACCACGGCGGCATCGACAGCCGCGCCGCCGCGCTTGACGGCCACGCCGCGCGGGCGCTCCAGGCCCTGGTCGGCAAAGGTACCGGCCACGGCTTCGTAGTTGCTGCGGCCGACCTCGTCGTCGTAGTAGACGACCACGGCCTTGTTGGCACCGACCGAGCGCTTGGATTCCAGGATCTTGAGCGTCTCGTCCTTGTAGGAGGCACGGATGGTGTAGACGTTGGGGTGGCTGCGCAGGCTCATGGAGCCGCTGAAGGGGGCGAAGAACAGCATGTTGTTCTGGGCCACCAGGGGCAGGGCGTCCACGCTGTTGGTCGCCGAGTTGTAGCCGAACAGCGCCAGGGCGCCCTGGCTCACGAGCTGCTGGGAGTTTTCGGCGGCGCGCTGGCGGTTGTTGGCGTTGTCCAGCGTCACGAGCTGGATCTTGCGCCCGCCCAGCTGGTTGCTGGCGTTGGCCTTGTTGAAGATGGCGATTGCGCCATCGCGCATGTCGCGGCCGATGTCGGCGTTGCTGCCACTCAGGGGCACCGACTGGCCGATGACGATGTCCTGGGCCCAGGCGGTGTGCACCCCCAGGAGGGTGCACAGGACCGCCGCAAGATACTGGCTCATCTTGTCTCCTTCGTTGTCGAAACGCGGGATGTGCCGGACAACCTCTGGCGGTATGTCTAGGACACAGTCCCATTCTAGGGAGACGGATGTGAGCCCGACTTATGCGAAATCGATCTTGGCCTTATGACTTTGCAGGCCGGGGCCAGGGCCGCTCGCGGTACCAGGCCTGCCGTGCCAGACGCAGCATGGGATGGTCGCCGGACGTGTCGCCATAGGCGTGCAGCTCGGGCGGTGCGTCGCCGTAGTGCTGCGCCAGCCAGGCCTGCAGGCGGCGCACTTTTTCCTCGCCGTGGCAGTTGGGCGTGGCCATGTGGCCGCTGTAACGGCCATCGATCACCTCCATCTCGGTGCAGAGCACGGCGTCCACGCCCAGGCTGTCGCCGACGAGATGCATGTAGGGGCTGGTCGAGGCGCTGACGAGCACGCAGCGGTGGCCCTGCTTCTGGTGCTCGACCAGGCGCTGCAGGGCCCAGGGTCGCCACTGCAGGGGCAGCTCCTGCCGCACGAAAGCCTGGGCGCAGCGCGCGACCTCGGCCACCGAGCGCCCGGCCAGGGCGACCCGCAGCAGCCGGGCCTTGGCGCGGTGGTTGCTCGTCAGTCGCAGCACCCAGGCCAGCAGCCAGGGGCTGCAGGCCAAGAGCAGCAAGAGGTAGCCGGGGGTGCCGAGCAGGCGCCGCAGGAAGGGGCCGAGGGTGTCACGCCAGGTCAGCGTGCCGTCGAAGTCGAAGGCCGCGACCACAGGCGGTGGCGCGGCGCGGTCCTGTGTCACGGCTTCGGACATTGCACCTGGCCGCAGTAGCGCACGCAATAGGGGCAGCCCGTCATGGGCAGCCAGGAGGGGATGTTGTAGTAGCGCCGGAAGACCTCGCCGAGCACGCCCTGGCGGTAGGCCTCGTAGTTGAAGTTGAGGCCTTCAACGACATGGAAGGTCACGCCGCTTTGCTGCACGGTGAAGGCGCGCACGCTCTCGAAATACGGGCTGTAGTCGGCCAGGTTCGGCGCATCAGCCATGAGCACACGGATGGTCTTGCCCTGGTAGACGGCGTAGTCGACGAGCTGGTCGTCCTGGCGTGCGTGGAACTTGCCGGGGCCGAAGACGGGCACGTACTGCTGCAGCACATAGCCGTAGACCGCGGCGGGCGAGTAGGCGTTGGCCATGAGCACGCTGTCGGGCGTACGCACCTGGGCCAGCAATTCGGGGGTACGGAAGGCACGCACGAAGCTGGTGTAGCCGGGCTTGCCGGCCCACTGCTCCAGCGTGGTGAAGGAGATGCACAGCACGAGCACGACGTGCGCACCGGTGAACCAGGCCAGGCCCTTGGCGGCGGACTTCAACGCGGCCTGCGGCAGGGCCAGCGCGTACAGCGCAAAGGCGAAGGGGTAGAAGGACAGCACCCAGTGCAGGCCCACGACCTTCTTGAATGACAGGAGCGCGAAGAAGATCAGCGGCACCACGAGCAGCAGGGCCAGCAGGCGCTGGTGGCGCGCGGTCTCGCGCAGCGCGGCGCGGTGCTTCCAGCCCAGCCAGATCAGCGCCGGCGTGAGGAGATAGGCCAGCATGCCCAGGTACATGAAGGGCTTGCGCAGCTCGAAGGCGGCGTCTTCGTTGCGGTTGATGGCGTTGAACATGATGTTGGACCAGCCGTGGTCCATGTTCCACGCGATGTTGATCGCGGGTCCCGGCAGGGCGCAGAGCACGAGCAGCGCGAAGGCCTTCCAGCGCTCGCGCCGGTAGAGCGCGAAGTACACCAGATAGGCCAGGCCCAGCACCACGGAGAAGTACTTGGAGAGGAAGGCGCAGCCCAGGGCCAGGCCGGACAGCGCGTACAGGCCCAGGGTGCCGCCGTCGACCTGGGCACGCCGTTCGGCGCGCAACAGCAGTGCGGCCGAGAGCACGGACCAGAAGATCAACGGCGTGTCGGTGGTGATCAGCGCGGTGATCCAGTTCAGGGGGGCCAGCCAGATCAGCAGCGCGGCCCAGGCGGCGCGCGTGCGGTCCAGCGGCTGCAAGGCCCACCCCACCAGGCCGCCCACGGCCAGGGGCAGCAGCACGATGGGCAGGCGGATGGCCCAGGTGGCCTCGCCGAAGAGCGTGCGCATGAGCCAGATCAGCCAGCCCACCATGGGCGGGTGGTCGGAATAGCCCCAGTCGGGGTAGACGCCCCACCAGTAGAAGAAGGCCTCGTCGCCCGTGATGGGCAGGGCGACGGCGATCCACAGGCGCAGGGCCAGGGCGCCGAGCGCGGTGAGGAGCAGCCAGCGCGGCAGGTTCAGGGAGGAGTCTTGGGACGGGA
>JAIERT010000280.1 GCA_019746735.1 Burkholderiaceae bacterium
GGCTGGGTGTTCATGGACGTGGGCGCCATCTTGGCCAGGTCATAGGCCTCCTGCAGCAGGGCCAGCGGCACCGGCTTGTCGAGGAAACCGTTGGCGGTACGTGCGTTGAGGAAGAGCTGGTCGAGGGCTGCCGGGTCGATTTTCATGGTCGTGCAATGGTGGTCTGAAGGGTGGAAATTATCCGGCGCAGTCGCGGGCCGCGCCGGCCGGGGGTTTTAGTCAGCCTTGATGCCGATGTCGCGCACCAGCCGGGTCCAACGCTCGACGTCGCGCTTGACGAGGGCCCTGGTCTGTTCGACGTTCAGGTTGAGCGGCTTGCCGCCGCGGCTGCGGAAGGTCTCCTGCAGTTCGGGCTGGGCGATCACCTTGGCCAGTTCGCTGCGCAGACGCTCCTGCACGGGGGCCGGGGTCTTGCTGGGCACGAAGTAGCCGAACCAGGACTCGAGATCCAGCTGGGCCACACCGCTTTCGATGATCGTGGGCACGTTCGGATGCATGGGGTTGCGCTCGGCGCCGGAGAGGGCCAGCGCCTTGACCTTGCCGCTGTCCACCTGCGGGCGGGCCGTGGACGACAGATCGAAGAAGAGGTCCACACGTCCGCCCAGCAGGTCCTGGTAGGCGGCCTGCGCGCCCTTGTAGGGGATGTGGGTGATGTCGACGCCGGCCAGGTGCCAGAGGGCCGCAGCCAGCACGTGCTGGCCCGAACCGTTGCCGGCCGAGGCGTAATTGAGCTTGCCCGGATTGGCCTTGGCGTGGGCCACGACTTCCTTGAGCGAGTTGAAGGGCAGGTCGTTGCGCGCCATCAGCGTGTAGCTGTAGCTCACGGCCAGGCCCACGGGCTCGAAGTCGCGCAGGCTGTCGTAGGACAGCTTGTCGTAGAGACCCATGTTGAGCGCGATGTTGGAGACCGAGCCCATGAGCAGGGTGTAACCATCGGGATCGGCCTTGGCGGCGGCGTCCGTGCCCACCAGGGTGCCGGAACCCGGCTTGTTCTCGACCACCACGCTCTGGCCGATCTGCTTGGACAGGCGGTCGCCCAGCGCGCGTGCCACAAAGTCGAAACCGCCGCCCGGCGGCTGCGGCACGATGACGCGCAAGGGGCGGTTGGGCCAGGCAGCTTGCGCCCAGACCAGGGGCGCCAGTCCGCCCAGGGCCAGAGCGGGCACGGCCTGCACGAGCCGGCGTCGGTTCAGGGATCTTGTGTCCATGCTTGTCTCCTCGGTTTGATATTCAGACGAATCTCAGCGCTCCAGCGGACCACCGGCCAGCCAACGCGCACCGCGCTGGTAGAGCTGGTCCACCACCGGGCCCTTGAGCATGGGCATGTCCATCTTCACGGTGTAGCCGATGCGGGTCTGGATGTAGGCCAGGTGGCGGTAGCCTTCGGGGAAGGTGGCCAGCGCCTGCTGGTCGAGCTTGAGCACGGCGGTGGAGTCGACCGGGTCGATGCGGTCCTTTTCGTAGATGGGCTGGCGGTGGAGCAGCTTCCACTCGCCGTTGTGACGGGTCACGAAGTCGTAGAAACGACCCGTGCAGACCACGTCGCAGAGCACGGGGCCGTCGGCGCCCTCGACCATGCCGCGCTGCGAGATGGTCATCTTGGTCTGGGCGATCGCACGATCCCCCGCCACCTCGATGGCCGAGCCGCCGAGGAAGTGCAGGATGCTCACGCCCTTGGCCCAGCCCTCTTTCGTGACACGAATGAACTCGGCGAACGGGCCCTGGAACCAGGTGGCCATCATCACGCCTTCCGGGTGCCAGACGGTCGCGAAACGCTCCCAGTCGCCAGCGTCGCGCCAGACGGCCCAGCGCTCCACCATCTGGCGGATCTGCAGCTCGTCGTTCAATGTGTTGCTCATTCTTCTTCCTTCTCGATCAAAAACAGAAATCAGGGAGCCGCGTAGTCGACCTGGTGGCGTGCAATGCGCAGGTCGGCCACCTCCTGCTTGACGCGCAGGTGCTCGGGGTGCTCGGCGTAGGCGTCGAGCGCGGCCTGGGTCTCGAACTCGCTGTAGAGCACCACATCGCAGGCGTAGTCGATGTGGCTGCTGTCCACCCCGATCTCCAGGTGCAACAGGCCCGGGATGCGGCCCCGCAGACTCTCGAAGCTGTGCTTGAGGCGTGCAATGCCCTGGGCCTTCTCGGCCGGCGTCACGCCACGCACGTTCCACATGACGATGTGCTTGATCATGTTCCTCGTCATCTCAGGGGGTGGGTGGAAAGCCGGCCTTCTGCGGCCAGAGATTGGCAAAGGCATGGATGGTGGTGCTGGCATAGAGCCCGGCCTTGGTGAAAGGCTCCTCGGCCAGCCAGGCATGGGCCGCATCGCGACCGGGAAAGTCAATCACCAGCAGGCTGCCCAGCATGGTCTGGCCGTCGTCGTGGGTGAAGGGGCCGGCAAAGGCGATGCGATCGGCAATGGCGCCGAGGTAGGCCTTGTGCTCGGGGCGCACGCGCTGCCGCACCGCGCCGTGGTCGGGCTTGTCGATCAGGATGAAGGCGAAGAGCATGTCAGGTTCCTCAAAGATAGGCCAGCCAGGTGGACATGGCGGGGAAGGCAATCAGCAATCCAAGGATGGCAGTCATGGCCAGCACGAAGGGAAAGGCGCCCGCGAAGATATCCCACAGCGTGATGCGCGTGTCGTTGAGGGCGGACTTCACGGTATAGACCGAGACACCGAAGGGCGGCGTGAGCAGGCCGATCTCCACCGCCACCACGGTGATCACACCGAACCAGATGATGTCCATGCCGAAGCTGCGGGCGATGGGCAACACGATGGGCAGCATGATGAGCATGATGGACACCGAGTCGATGATGCAACCCATGGCGATCACGATGGCGAGGTAGGCGAACAGAAAGCCATAGGCCCCCCAGCCCAGGCCTGTGATGCCCTCGGTCACCGCAGCAGGCATGCCGGTCAGCGCCAGCATGCGGCTGTAGAGCATGGCCGAGATGATCAGGAAGAGCACCGACACCGAGACGTAGCCGGTCTCGGTCAGCACGTTCCAGAGCTTCTTCCAGTCCAGGCGGCGACGCACCAGCGCGATGACCAGCGCGCCGGCCGCGCCCACGGCCCCGGCCTCGGTGGGCGTGAACAGGCCGCCGTAGAGGCCGCCGAGCACCAGGGTGATGAGCAGGAGGATGGGCAGGAACTTGCGGGTGGCGCTGCCCCAGGTCTCGTGATGCCCGTCGCTGCGGGTGATGTCGGCCGGGTTCTCCATGATCATGCCGGGCCGCAGGTAGGCCATGCCCACGATCAGCAGACCGAAGCCCGTGGCCAGCACGATGCCCGGGATGATGCCCGCGATGAACATGCGGCCCACCGATTCCTCGGCCAGCACGCCGTAGATGATCATCAGCAGCGAAGGCGGGATCAGCATGCCCAGCACAGAGGAACCGGCCACCACGCCCACGGCGAAGCGGCGTGTGTAGCCATGGCGGATCATCTCGGGCACGGCCACCTTGGTGAAGACCGAGGCCGAGGCGATGGAGATGCCGGTGATGGCGGCGAAGACCGCGTTGGCCCCCACTGTCGCCAGGCCCAGGCCGCCACGGATGCGGCGCATGAGCCACTGGAAGACATCGAAGGTGTCACGCCCCACCCCGCTCACGCTGACCAGCATGCCCATGAGCACGAACAGCGGAATCACCCCGAAGAGGTAGTCGCGGATGGCGTCATTGGCCGAGGCAGCGACGAAGCGCGCGGCCACGTCCGGTGACTTGATCAGCGCCACGCTGACGAAGGAGGTGACGATGAGCGCCACGCCGATGTGCATACCGAAATAGATGCCGGCCAGCATGAGTACGATGGCCAGCAGGCCGATCTGCAGGTCAGACATGGACAACCCCCACGCTTGTCACTTCGTGTACTACGCTGCCCCCTGAGGGGGCCTTCGCGCCTTGGGACGGCCCGGCGGCGCTCAGTGGCGACTCTCTTTCAGATCCTGGATCACCAGCAGCAGGTACTGCACGGCCGCCAGTGCGGCTCCCAGCAGCACCACGGCCCGCATGGGCCAGGTCGGGAAGGTGAAGACGCCCTCCACGCCCAGGTACTCCTGATCGGTCCACGCACGCTCCAGCGGCTTCCAGGTGGCGTAGGCGATCACACCGCAGGCAAAGACGCCGGCCAGCGAGAACAGGGCCCGCAGGCGTTTTCCGGCGCGCGGCCGGCGCGCGATGAACGGATCGATGAACAGGTCCGCACGCGACATGCGGCCATGGCGCAGCGTTGCGGGCAGCTGCAGGAAGACGATGATGACGATGCTGGTGGCCACCAGCTCGGCCACACCGTCGATCGGACGGTTGGCCAGATCGCGCAGCAGCACGTCGGCACACATCAGCAGCATGATCGTGCCGATCAGTACCGAGCCGGCGGCGTTGAGCGCGTCGACCAGGCGGCCGAACCAGCTGTCAGGCGCCGATGGCGGCGGCGCGGACTCGAGGTCTGTGTTGGCTTCGTAGGACAAAATGAATCTCGGCAAAGGTCAAATAGGCCGTTTCGCTCCCTCATCGGGAACGCCGTGGAACCGGCTTTGCCGGGCCACTGGCGTTGCCCCCTTGAGGGGGGTGGCGGAGCGACACGCAGTGCGCGCAGCCTGGGGGTGCGTCACATCTCCTTGTCCCAGTCACGCACGGGCTTGACGCCGCGCTTGCGCAACTCGTTCATGTAGGTGCTCACGATGTCCTTGGCTGGCCCCTTGGCCGCGTTGGCCTTGACCCAGTCGGCCGCGAGGTTGGGCATGGTCTTGACCCAGGTGGTGCGCTCGGCGGCGCTGAGCTCGCTGATCTTCACGGGCACCGCCTGCTTGGCGCCGACCTCGGCCATGGTCTTGAGCGCGCCTTCGTAGCGCTGCATCAGCGTCTCGCCCAGCGCACGCGAATACTCCTTGCCTACGTCCTTGACGATCTTCTGCACCTCGGGCGGCAGCTTGGCGTAGGAGTCCTTGTTCATGGCCATGCCGCCGATGTAGAGCGCACCGATGTTGACCTTGGTGATGTAGGGCGCCACCTCGTAGATCTTGTTGGGCAGGATGCCGGTGGAGATGGACACCGTGCCGTCGGACACGCCGCTCTGGATGTCGGTGTAGTAGCTGGTCAGCGAGCCGTCCACGGGCACGGCGCCCGAACCCTTGAGCCAAAGGCCGATGGAGCCGGGTGCGGAGATCTTGCGTCCCTTGAGGTCGGCATAGGCGTTGACCGGCGCCTTGGTGAAGAGGTGGTAGGTGTCCACGCCCGTAGCGCCGAGGAAGACCATGTTGTTGCGGTCCCACTCACGCTTGAGCGCGGG
Organism: Burkholderiaceae bacterium; assembly: GCA_019746735.1. Classification (GTDB taxonomy): domain Bacteria; phylum Pseudomonadota; class Gammaproteobacteria; order Burkholderiales; family Burkholderiaceae_C; genus Hylemonella. The sequence goes on from JAIERT010000280.1 coordinate 5,289, forward strand.
CACGTTCTCGTTCATCTCGTTGGCCACGTCCAGGATGACGCGCACATCGTCCGTGGTGAAGGGCGTCACGGTGCAGCCAGGGCGGCGGCGCACAGGGCGCCCTTGATCATCTGTCGCTTCTGCATGTCTGTCTCCTCGTTGTTGAAAAAAAAGGGGGGGGCGGCGGCACTCTGCGGCGCCTGCCAGTGACCAGTTGCTTACTTCTTCTGCGGGTTGAGCACGAAATCGAACTCGAGCAGCCAGCTCCCATCGGCCTGTTGCACCCAGTCCGCCACCAGGGACTGGCGCACGCCGAAGACGGCGTCCGAGTCCAGGTATGGGTCGCCGTCACGGAAGACGTGGGTGATCAGGGTCTCGTAACCCTCGGCCTTGATCATGAAATGCAGGTGGGCCGGGCGCCAGGGGTGGTTCCGGCTGGCGCGCAGCATCTCGCCGACCGGCCCATCGGTGGGGATGGGATAGGCCTCGGCCACGATGGTGCGGAAGTCGAAGCTGCCGTCGGCGCGCGCCTGCAGTACACCGCGCGCCTGGGGGTGGGCCAGCTCGGCGTACTGCACGTCGTAGTTGCCGTCGGCGTCGGCCTGCCAGACCTCGATGGTCGCGTTCGGCACGGGCTGGCCGTTCAGACCGCGCACCGTGCCGCGCACCACGCAGGGCTGGCCGCTGGCGCCGTTGGCCACGTCATCGCCGTTCTGGTACGTCGGGGCGCCTTCGACGTAGAAGGGCCCGAATACCGTGGCCTCGGTGCAGCCGGCTGGCTTCTTGTTGTTCATGGCCACGGTCAGCATGGACAGGCCCAGGGTGTCGGACAGCAGGATGAATTCCTGGCGCTTGTCATCGCACATGTGACCCGTGCGGGTCAGGAAATCGATGCCCTGGAACCACTCGGCCTCGGTGAGCTGGGTCTCGCGGGCGAAGGCATGCAGGTGCTGGATCAGGCTCGTCAGGATCTCCTTGAGGCGCGGGTCGGGCGTCTTGGAAAACCGCTCGATCACGGCCTGGGTGATGGTGTCCTCGTTGAGGTTGCGCATCCAAAGTCTCCTGCGGGTTCTCTCTATCCGTTGAACTGTAAAAGTCCCTGACAATTTGCGGAAGCGCGCGGACGCAAATGACTTTTCCGCGCAGCGAAATAAAGCCGGGCTACAGTGCCGGGCAGGAGACCCCGTGGACCGCTTCGCAGAAATTCAGCTTTTCGTTCAGGTGGCCGAGACCGGCAGCCTGAGCCGTGCTGCCGAAGCGCTGGGTCTGTCCAATGCCGCCGCCAGCCGCCACCTGCAGGCGCTGGAAGACCGCCTGGCCGCCCGCCTGGTGGAGCGCAACACGCGTCGTCTTTTCCTCACGGACACCGGCCAGGAATTCTTCAGCCGCGCCAAGACCCTGCTGGCCGACCTCCAGGACGCCGAGGATGCCGTCAACGCCAGCACGCTCAACCCCACGGGCACGCTGCGCATCACGGCCTCGCTGTCCTTTTCCATGCAGCACATCGCGCCGCTGCTGCGCGAGTACACGCTGCGCTACCCCAATGTCAGCGTGCACGTGGAGGCGGCCAACCGCTATCTGGACATCATCGACAACAACATCGATGTGGCCATCCGTACGCGCGAGTTCGAGCCGGATTCCAACATCACCGTACGCCGCCTGGCGGCCACGCGCCGCATCCTGGTGGCCGCACCACGTTACCTGGCCCGCCACGGCCGGCCTCAGACCCTGGAAGACCTGCAAGGGCACCAGCTGCTGATCTACACCCACGCCAACAACCCCAACGAGCTGCGCTTCACGCGGGGGGACGAGACCAGGGCCGTCCACGTCAAGGGCCTGCTCGAATCGAACGACGGCCAGATCCTGCGCGCGGCCGCGCTCGACGGTCTGGGCATCCTCGTGCAACCGGCCTATATCGTCTACGAGGACATGGTGGCCGGCCGGCTGGTGCCCGTGCTCGACGACTGGGACCTGCCGCGCCTGACCATCAACCTTGCCTACCCCAGCCGCAAGCACCTCTCGGCCAAGGTCCGCACCTTCATCGACTTCATGGCGGAGCACTTCGCGCGCATGAACTACGAGCAGAAGTGGACCGGGCGCTTCGGTGTGAGCTGAGCGCGCAGGCGGGGACAGCATGGATACAGTCCGCCAGGGAATGCCCGCCGCTGAACCATCTCTGCGCAGCCCCACGATGAACGAGCCCCTGCACGCCGAGGTCCTCATCGCCGGTGGCGGCCCCTTCGGTCTGATGCTCGCGCTCGAGCTCGGCAAGCGCGGCGTGCGCTGCCTGCTGGTCGAGCCCAAGCCGGGCACGGCCTACAACCCGCAGGCCAACGCCACCCAGGCCCGCACCATGGAGCATTTCCGACGCCACGGTTTCGCCGATGCCGTGCGGGCCCAGGGCCTGCCACCGGACCACCCGACCGACATCGCCTATTTCACGCGCTACTGCGGCCACGAGCTCGCGCGCCTGCAACTGCCCACGGCCGCGCAGGCCAGCCAGACCGTCAGGTCCATGGGGGGCTCGTGGAGCGCGGCCGAGCTGCCGCACCGCGTCTCGCAGAAGTTCGTCGAGGCCATCCTGCTCGATCAGGTGCGCCGCCTGCCTGGCGTGACGCTGCAGCACGGCTGGCGCCTGGCCTCTTTCGAGGACCAAGGCCAGACGGTGCGCGCCCGCGTGGAGGCCACCGAAGGTGGCGCCGTGCAAGACGTCCAGGCGCGCTACCTCATCGGCGCCGATGGCGCGCGCAGCTTTGTGCGCCAGCAACTCGGCATCGCCTGGGGCGGGGCCACCGGCTTCAAACGCGACTTCATGGGCGGCAAGATGTTTGCCGTCTATCTGCGCGCACCCGGCTTCTACGAGGCCTTTCCCCACGCCCGGGCCTGGATGTATGTCTCGGTCAACGCCCAGCGGCGCGCCTTCATGGCCTCGGTCGACGGCCGCACCGAATTCGCCTTCCATGCCGCCGTGCACGAGGGCGAGGATGCAGACCGCTGGACCGCAGCGGACGCCCGCCGCATTTTTGCCGAGGCCCTGGGCCGCGAGATCCCGATCGAGGTGCTGTCGGTGCTGACGTGGACCGCAGGCCATGCCCTGGTGGCCGAACGCCTCCAGCACGGCCGCGTCTTCATCGGCGGCGATGCCGCCCATCTGTTCACGCCCACCGGTGGCCTGGGCTACAACACCGCGGTTGAGGACGCCGTCAACCTGGGCTGGAAGCTGGCCCACGTGCTGCAGGGACGGGCCCCCGCCACCCTGCTCGACAGCTACGAGACCGAGCGCAAGCCCCTGGCGCTGCGCAACACCGGCTATGCGCGTCAGTTCGCCGACAGCGTGGGCCTGTTTGCGGCCACGCCCGAGCTCGAGGCCGACTCGCCTGCAGGCGCGACCGCACGCGCAGCGGCCAGCGAGCACCTTAACCGCCATGTGCGGCTGGAGTTCAACATCCCCGGCGTGACCTTCGGCGGGCGCTATGACGGCTCACCCCTGATCGTGCCCGACGGCAGCACGCCCCCCCCCGACGCACCCAACACCTATGTGCCCACGGCCTGCCCGGGCGGCCGCCCGCCGCACGCCTGGCTGGTCGACGGGCGCTCGCTCTACGACAGCTTCCATTTCGAATGGACGCTGCTTGCGCTGGGCCCCCAGGCCCCGGACACAACGCCCTTCGCGCGGGCGGCGCAGGCCCTGGGCCTGGACCTGCGCGTGGTGCGCCACGAGGCGCCCGAACTGCGCGCGCTCTACGAGGCGCCGCTCGCACTGATCCGGCCGGACCAGATCGTGGCCTGGCGTGGCCACGACGCTGATGCGGCGGCGTCCGTGCTCGCGCATGCCAGCGGACGGCTACTGGCCGGCGCATGAAAAAAGGGCCTCGCGGCCCTTTTTCTTTTCGCGGCGAACGCCGGCTCAGACCAGACGCAGGTCGACAACGATGTTGCCGCGCGTGGCGTTGGAATAGGGGCAGACCTTGTGGGCCGTGTCCACCAGATCCTGCGCCACGGCGCGATCCAGACCCGGCAGGCTCACGGCCAGACGTGCGGCGATACCGAAGCCCTGGGGAATCGGGCCGATGTCCACTTCGGCGTCGATGGAGGCATCGGCCGGCACGGCGATCTTCTTCATGCCGGCCACGTGCTTGATCGCGCCCATGAAGCAGGCCGAGTAGCCGGCAGCGAACAGCTGCTCGGGGTTGGTCGCGCCGCCGGCGCCACCCATAGCCTTGGGCGGCGACAGCTTGACGTCGAGCAGGCCGTCGTCGCTGGTGGAACGGCCTTCGCGGCCGCCCGTGGTGTGGGCCTTGGCGGTGTAGACCACTTTGTCAAGGATGGTGGGCATGGTGAGCTCCTGGTTGGGGGTTGAAGAAAGCAAAGGTCAGGCGGCCTGGAGGCGGTCGCGCAGCTGCTGGACCTGACGCGTCAGGTCCGAGAGTTCCTGGATCGAGCACTGCATGGTTTCGAACATGCAGGCCGGTATGGCCACGGCCTTGGCCTTGAGCTTGCGGCCAGCCGCGGTCAGCTGGATCAGCACACGGCGCTCGTCGGCCGTGTCGCGCAGACGGCTGATGTAGCCCGCGCCTTCGAGGCGCTTGAGCAGGGGCGTGAGCGTGCCCGAATCGAGATAGAGGCGTTCACCGATCTCGGAGACGGTCAAACCATCCCGCTCCCAGAGCACGAGCATGGCCACGTATTGCGGATAGGTCAGCCCCAGCGCATCGAGATGCGGCTTGTAGGCCTTGGACATGGCATGCGAAGCGGAATAGAGCGCGAAGCAGAGCTGGCGGTCGAGCTGCAGCATCTGGTTGGGGGTGGGCGTCTTGTTCGGCATGGGCTGAATTATTGATGACAATTAAATTGCGTGCAATTTATAAACCGCATATCCCTGCCCTTGAAAGGGGCTCAGGCCTGGACCACGCGGTTGCGCCCGCCTTCCTTGGCGGCGTAGAGCGCCTGGTCGGCCCTTTCCTTCAAGCCGGCGCCGCTTTCGTCGCGCTGCAGCGTGGCCATGCCGATGCTCACCGTGATGGGCATGCCCGTCCAGTCCGCCTCGGCCACCATGACGCGCATGCGCTCGGCCACGGCCAGGGCGCCCGCGGCGTCGGTGTTGGGCAGCAACGCGGCGAACTCCTCGCCGCCGATGCGGGCCACGACGTCGATGCTGCGCGCCACCGCGCTCAGCTGACGCGCCAGGGTCTGCAGCACCTTGTCGCCTGCCGGGTGCCCGTACTGGTCGTTGACCTGCTTGAAGTGGTCCACATCGACGATGAGCAGGCTCAGCGGGGTGAGCCTGCGCTCGGTGATGGCCAGCTCCAGCTTGAGGGCATGCTCGAAGGCGCGCCGGTTGTGCAGGCTGGTGAGGCTGTCCGTGGTGGCCAGCTCGGCCAGGCGGCGGTTGAGCTCGTCGACCTTCTGGATCTGCTCGATCAGTCTCTGGTTGGTGGCCTCGGCCTGGGCCACGGCCCGGCGCAACTCGATCTCGCGCATGGCCGAATGAGCCAGCTCGGTCAGCACATCCACATCCTGCTCGGACCACTGCTTGGGCTTGAAGTCGATGGCGCAGAAGCTGCCCAGCACATGGCCTTCGGAGGTCACCAGCGGCACGCCCGCATAGGCCCGCACGCCCAGGGACTGAACGGTGGGCACGTCACGGAACACCGACTCACGGGTCACGTCGTCGAGCACCAGAGGGCCTTCGCTCATCAGCGCGTAGTGGCAGAAGGTACGCTCTTCGATCTGGCGCAAGGTGGCCAGCGGCTCGGCAAAGCCGAAGGAGCTCTTGTAGAAATCACGCCCGCGGTCCACCAGGGAGACGAAGGTGACCGGGGAGCCGGTCAGCTTGGCCGCGAGACGGGTCAGGCGATCGAAGCTCTCTTCAGGCGGCGTGTCCAGCAGGCCCGAGGCCTGCACGGCCTGCAGGCGCTGCTCGTCGTCCAGGGTGGCCTGCAGGCGAACGGGATCGGTGATACGACGGGGTGCGTCCATGGGCACGCACAGCCAGACACGCCGTGTCTGGCTGCGCCTTCGGTGGGGGTTGAGGCAACCATTGTGCCGTGCAGGACCGCCGACCCCCAACAGCCCCGCCAAAGCCGGGGGCTTAGGTGGCCGGCCGTACGCCTTCCCAGGCGTGCTGCAGCAACTCGCGCAGGGCTGCGCGCTCCAGCGGGCGCGGGTTGGGGTACTGGTTCTGCAGCGCGATCTCGCAGGCGCGGTCCAGATCGGCGGCCTGCACCCCGAGTTCGCGCAGGGCCACGGGGGCGCCGTTGTTCTTCGCCAGGTCGTAGACGGCCTGCGCCGCCGAGGCGCCGCCCAGCGCGCGCCGGATGCGCGCCATGGCCTGGGGCGCGTGCGCGCTGTTGTAGGCCAGCGCGTGCGGCAGCACGATGGTGTGGGTCTCGGCGTGCGGCAGGTTGAAGCTGCCGCCCAGGGTGTGGCAAAGCTTGTGGTGCAGTGCCATGCCCACATGGCCCAGCACGGTGCCGCAGAGCCAGGCGCCGTAGAGTGCGTCGCTGCGCGCCTCGACGTCGCGTGCGTTCTTGACGATGGCCGGCAGAGCGCGGCCGAGCGCGGCGATGCCCTCCTCGGCCATCAGATCCATGATGGGATTGCGGTCCACGGCATACAGGCCCTCGGCCGCGTGGGCGATGGCGTTGATGCCGCTGGTCACGCTCAAGGCCGCGGGCAGGCTCAGCGTGAGCTCGGGGTCGTAGATCACGGTGCGCGGCAGCACGCGGAGATCGCGGCCGGTCTTCTTGAGCCCGCCCTCGGTCAGGCCGTAGATGGGCGTCATCTCGGAGCCGGCATAGGTGGTGGGTATCGCCAGGATGGGCAGGCCCGAGTCGAGCGCGATGGCCTTGCCCAGGCCCGTGGTGGAGCCGCCGCCGATGGCCACGGCGCAGTCGGCGCCGAGCTGGCGCGCGACCTCGCGCGCCTCGCGCGCCGTCTCCAGCGGCACGTGCATGACCGCGCGGTCGTACACGCCCGCGGCGCGCGCACCGAGCAGCTGGACCACCTGCTCCGCCGACGCACGCTGCTCGGGCGTGCAAAGCACGAGGGCCTTTTTCGCACCCAGGGTGTCGATCTCCTGAGTGAGTTGCGACAGGGCGCCCGCGCCGAAGATGACGCGCGCGGGCTGGGCGGTGTAGACGAAAGGATGCAAGAGGCAACTCCGGTTCGGGGGATCAGGAGGCGCCGGGCAGGCGGGCGTCCTGCTCCAGCACCTTGAGGATGGCAGCATAGTCCTCCTGCCCCAGGCCGCGCGTCAGCGCCTCCTGCATGAGGCGCCGGGTCATGGTCGTCTGCGGCAGGGGCGCATGGACCGCACTGCCCGCACCCAGGATCAGGTCCAGGTCCTTGATCATCTGCTCGACGGTGAAGGTGGGCGTGAAGTCGCGCTGCGCCAGCTGCAAGGACTTGGCCTTGAGGATGGGTGAGGCGACGGCGCTGGCCGTGAGCACCTGCCACATGGCCTGCCAGTCCAGCCCGCCCTTGCGGCCCAGGGTCAGGGCCTCGGCCAGCATGGCGCTGGTCTGCGCGATCATGAGGTTGACGACCAGCTTCATCAGCCGCGCCTGCTCGGCATCGCCCAGGTAGAACTGGTTCGGGCCCAGGCGCTCGAGCAGCGGCAGCATGCGGTCATAGCCCGCGCGCGGTCCCGAAGCCAGCACCGTGAGCTGGGCCGCCTCCGCCATCTTGTTGTTGCCGGAGACGGCGGTGCGCACATAGACGATGCCCTGCGCCTCCAGCACACCGGCCACCTGGGCCGAGGCCTGCGGCGAGACCGTGCTGGTGTCGACATAGGTGGTGCCAGGCCGGGCCGCGCCGGCCAGCACGGCCGCCACGGTGCGCAAGGCGCCATCGTTGGGCAGCGAGGAGAAGACCACATGGGCCGCTGCCAGGGCCTGGCGCTCGTCCTCGGCCACGCTCAGGCCCTGCTGGCGCGCCAGCGCGAGGCGCTCGGCGCTGGGGTCGCTCACCGTGAGTTCATGGCCGGCCGCGGCCAGGTGGCCCGCCATGGGCAGGCCCATCTTGCCGACGCCGCAGAAATGGATCTTCACGCTGCCACCCGTCCCTTCACTGCGTCTTCAGGCCCGCGGCCTTGGCAATGCGCGCAGCCACATCCATCTCGCTGCGGATGTAGGCATTGAAGGCCTCGGGCGACATGGGCATGGGGTCGGCACCGAGCTTGGCCATGCGCTCCTTGAGCTCGGGGCTGTTGAGCGCCTTGAGCGCCTCTTCGTTGAGCTTCTTCACCACGGCTGCGGGCGTGGCCGCGGGCACGATCATGCCGACCCACAGGGTGTAGTCCGAATCGGGCAGGCCGGCCTCGATGCTGGTGGGCACCTCGGGCAGGGTGGACGCGCGGGTCTTGGTGCTGACCGAGAGTGCCTGCAGGCGGCCGTCCCTGATCAGCGGCAGGGCCGAGGCCAGCGGGGCAAAGAACCAGTCGTTGGAGCCGCCGATGACGTTGTTCATCGCATCGGGCGTGCCCTTGTAGGGCACGTGCAGCGCGTCCAGGCCGGCCTGCAGGCGGAAGATCTCGGCGTTCATGTGCGTGCCGCTGCCCACACCGGCTGAGGCGTAGTTCATCTTGCCCGGCTGGGCCTTGACCGCGGCGATCATCTCGGCCTGGGTCTTCCAGCCCTTGTTCGGGTGCACGACCAGCACATTGGGAATGCCGGCCAGCGCCGTCACGCCGGTGAGGTCGCGCAGGGTGTCATAGCCCGGGTTGCTGTAGAGCGCGGGGTTCAGCGCATGCGCCGAGGAGTGCACCAGCACGGTGTAGCCGTCAGCCTCGCCCTTGGCCACCTGGGCTGCGGCGATGGTGCCGCCGGCACCGAGCTTGTTCTCGATCACGATGGGCTGGCCCATGCTGCGGCTCATGGCCTCGCCCACGGTGCGCGCCACGATGTCGGTGGCGCTGCCGGCGGTGAAAGGCACGACGAACTTGATGGGCTTGCTCGGATAGGCCTGGGCCCACACCGAGCCGGCCAGCAGCAGCGTGGCTGCCAGGGTCAAAACGCGTTTCATGTCTGTCTCCTGATGTTGTTGCAATGAGGAACACACTGGCGACCCTGCACCCGGGGGCACGGACCGCTTTCTTCTTCTGACTAAGGCGACAGCCCCAGGGCCGTTGTGATCTTGCGCCCCGAAGCCTGCAGGGCCGCGAGCTTCGGTGCCAGGTCCACACCGAGCAGCTTGCCCTGGCGCTTCTTCCAGCGGCCGGCCACCATCACGCTGTCGATGTTGGCCAGCGTGGTCTGCATCACCACCGTGCTCACGGGCTCGTGCACGGGCTGCATGTTCAGGTCGTCAGCGCGGATCAGCAACAGGTCGGCCTGCTTGCCCGCGGCCAGGGTGCCGATGCGGTCGAGCTGGCCCAGCATGCGGGCGCCCTCCACCGTGACCCACTGCAGTGCTTCGCGTGTGGTGATGGTGGAAGTCGGCGGGATGCTGCCGTGCGCTTCGCGGTAGGCCACGTTGTCCAGGCTGCGCTGCATCCCCAGGGCCACGCGCGCCTGGGTCAGCATGTCACCGCCGAGCACGCTCTCCAGGTCGGCACCCAGCGATGGGGCCTTGCCATGGGCGCGCAGGCGGCCCGTGATGGGGTGGCCGTGGCCCTGCGTCATCTCGTTCTCGGCCGCGGCCGAGAAGCTCATGCCCAGGTCACAGAAGCGCTTGAGCTGTTCGTCGCTGAGCGCGTGGCCGTGCACGATGTTGATCTGCGGGCCGAGCAGGCCCGCAGCCTCCAGCTTTTCCCAGCCCTCGGGCGTGCGCGCCGCGCCGCCGCCCTGGTGCAGGGAACCCACGACGCCCAGTTCCTGGACCATGCGGAAGTCGTGCAGCGCCACCTCCAGCGTAGAGTAGTGCGGGCCGAGCACGGCGGCATGCACGCTCAGCAGCTCACGGCCCTGGTGGGCTTTCAGCAGACGCTCGACCTCGGCGCGCGGGTGCGGCACTTCCCAGAACGGCCGCTCGCCCGGCTTGGGATCGGGCTTGGGTGTGCCATGGAAGAAGGCCGCGCGGATGCCGGACTCGAGCAGACCCTCGATGGCCGCGTCGTTGTGCGCCGGTGTCTTGTTGTTGTGGCACCAGTCGGCCAGCGTGGTCGTGCCGCAGTTGAGCTGGTTGAGCGCACCCACCAGGGTGGCGATGTAGAGGTCCTGCGGCTCGAACACCGTGGCCAGGCCCGCGTGCATCTTCTGGAAATACTCCAGCAACGTCCAGTTGGCGGCCAGACCGCGCAGCGCGGTCTGCCAGGTGTGCATGTGCGCGTTGACCAGGCCGGGGATGAGGATGCAGCCTGTGGCGTCGACCACCTGCGTGTCGTCGGCGTGGATGACCGGTGCAATCTCGGTGATCGTGTCGCCCGTCACCAGCACGTCGGCGCGCGGCAAGTCGCCCTGCGCATCAAGGGTGATGACGGTGGCGCCACGGATCAGGGTGCGCATGCTGTCTCAGCTCGTCAGGCCGTCGCCGATCTGCAGGTTCAGCGGCTGGATCTGCAGGCCCGAGTCCTTGGCGGTCTCTTCGAGCAGGATGGCGAAGTCCACGTTGTCCAGACCGTGGCCCACCATGCGCGCGATGGACTCGCGCGTGGCGGCTGCCGCCGGCATGGGCACGCCGTGCGCCTTGGCGGCGCCCATGCCCAGGTCCATGTCCTTGAGCAGCAGCTTGGGCGTGAAGGTCACCTGCTCCCAGTTCAGGTTGCACAGCACAGGCGTCTTGTAGCGCGTGTACATGGAACCGAGCACCGAGTCGTTGATGCTTTCGAGAAAGACATTGCGCGGGATGCCGGCCTTCTCGGCCAGCACCGTGATCTCGCACAGGTTCTGGATGATGACGCCGAACATGGTGTTGTGTGCGATCTTCCAGATGCGGGCCAGCTCGCCCTCGCCCACCCACATGGTCTTGCGCGACATGGCCTGCAGATAGGGCTCGACCATCTCGTAGAGCGGCTTGGGGCCCGAGGCCACCACGAGCAGCTTGCCGGCCTTGGCGACCTTGGCATTGCCCGAGACGGGCGAACAGAGGTAGGCCACGCCCATGCCTTCGAGCCGGACGCGGATCTCGGCCGAGCCCTCCTGCGAGATGGAGGAGCTGTCCACCACCACCTGCGGCTTTTTCGCACCGGTCACCAGACCGCCTGCGCCGAACAGCACTTCCTTGAGGTCGTCGGTCGTGGAGACCATGGTGAAGACCACATCGCAGCCGGCCAGGTCGATCTTGTTGGCTTCGATCTTGGCGCCGTACTCGGCCAGGTGCGCGGCCTTGGAGGCGGTGCGATTCCAGACGTGGACCGCGTGGCCCGCCTTCAGCAGCTTGGTCACCATGGCCTCACCCATGCGGCCCAGGCCGATCCAGCCGATCTTCTTGCTCATCGTGTCTCTCCTCGAATGTCGTTGTGCTGCAAGCCTCGCAGTGTTGGACAAAGCCGTCGCCGGTACAAGACGGTCCGGGGAAATCAGTTTTCCGATGGGCGAAAAAAAGCCGGGCTCAGCCCGGCTTGACCTAGGGGTTAGCCCCGACTCAGACGCGTTCGAGCACCACGGCAATGCCCTGCCCCACGCCGATGCACATGGTGCACAGCGCGTAACGGCCGCCAGTCCGGTGCAATTGGTTCACGGCGGTCGTGGCCAGGCGCGCACCCGAGGCCCCCAGCGGGTGGCCCAGGGCGATGGCGCCGCCGTTGGGGTTGACGCGCGGGTCGTCGTCGGCCACGCCCAGCTGGCGCAGCACGGCCAGGCCCTGGGCGGCGAAGGCCTCGTTGAGTTCGATCACGTCCATCTGGGCGATCTTCAGACCCGTGAGCGCCAGCACCTTCTGCGTGGCGGGCGCGGGGCCGATGCCCATGATGCGCGGGGCCACGCCGGCCACCGCCATGCCCACCACGCGCGCGCGCGGCGTCAGGCCATGCTTCTTCGCGGCGGCCTCGTCGGCCAACAGCAGGGCGCAGGCGCCGTCGTTCACACCGGAGGCATTGCCCGCGGTCACCGTGCCGCCTTCGCGCACGATGGGCTTGAGCTTGGCCAGGGCCTCGAGCGAGGTCTCGCGCGGATGTTCGTCCTTGCTGACGACGACGGCGTCACCCTTCTTCTGCGGGATGGTCACGGGCGTGATCTCGGCGTCAAAGTAGCCGGCCTTCTGCGCGGCCACGGCCTTGAGCTGCGAGGCCAGGGCCATCTTGTCCTGGTCGGCGCGGTTGATCTTGTACTCGTCGGCCACGTTCTCGGCCGTCTCGGGCATGGAGTCCGTGCCGTACTTCTGCTTCATCAGCTTGTTGACGAAGCGCCAGCCGATGGTGGTGTCGTAGATCTCGGCGCTGCGGCTGAAGGGCGTCTCGGCCTTGCCCATGACGAAGGGCGCGCGGCTCATGCTTTCCACGCCGCCGGCGATCATCAGCGAGGCCTCGCCGGACTTGATGGCGCGCGCCGCGCTGCCCAGCGCGTCCAGCCCCGAACCACAGAGACGGTTGACGGTCGAGGCCGCCACCTCGGGTGGCAGGCCGGCCAGCAGGGCCGACATGCGGCCCACGTTGCGGTTGTCCTCGCCAGCCTGGTTGACGCAGCCGTAGATCAGGTCGCTTAAAGCGCCCCAGTCCACCCTCGGGTTGCGCGCCATCAGCGCGGCGATGGGGATGGCACCGAGGTCGTCGGTGCGCACGCTGGAGAGCACGCCGCCGTAGCGGCCGAAGGGGGTGCGAATCGCGTCGCAGATAAAAGCCTGGTTCATGGTCGTTCCTTGTCTTGTCTCATTGCGCGATCGGCAGACCGATCATCTTTTCCAGTTCGGCGTGCGTGAGTCCATCCACCAGATCAACGAGCTTGAGCCCCTGCGGCGTGCAATCCAGCGTGCAGACGTCGGTGTAGACGCGTTTGACGCAGGCGATGCCCGTGAGCGGATACGTGCAGGCCGGCACGATCTTGCTCTCGCCCTGCTTGGTCAGCAGGTCCATCATGACCCAGGTCTGCCTGGCGCCCACGGCCAGGTCCATGGCGCCGCCCACGGCAGGGATCGCGTCCTTCTCGCCCGTGTGCCAGTTGGCCAGGTCGCCCGTGGCGCTGACCTGAAAGGCGCCGAGCACGCAGATGTCCAGGTGGCCGCCACGCATCATGGCGAAGCTGTCGGTGTGATGGAAGTAGGAGCCGCCGGGCAGCAGCGTCACCGGCTGCTTGCCGGCATTGATGAGGTCGTAATCCTCCTCACCCGCGGCCGGCGCCGGGCCCATGCCCAGCAAGCCGTTTTCGCTGTGCAGCAACACCTCGCGCGTCCTGGGGATGTGGTTGGCCACCAGCGTGGGTTGGCCGATGCCGAGGTTGACCACCGCGCCCTCGGGAATGTCCTGGGCCACGCGCGCGGCCAGCTGGTCTTTCGTTCTCTTCTGAATGCTCATATCGACTCCAACAACGCCGCAAATATCGGCGCGCTATTGACTAGGCGAGGAACGCCGTGGAACCGGCTCTGCCGGGCCACTGGCGTTGGCCCCTGAAGGGGGGTGGCGTAGTGACACGCAGTGCGCGCAGCCTGGGGGTGCTTCACTTCACGCCGCCTTCTTGAAACCACCGGCCTGCGTCGCCTGGCGTTCGATCTTCACGATCTTGCTCACATAGATAGCCGGTGTCACCACCGCCTCGGGGTCGAGTGCGCCGAGCTCCACGATCTCGTGCACGCTGGCAATCGTCTGCTTGCAGGCCATGGCCATGC
>JAIERT010000319.1 GCA_019746735.1 Burkholderiaceae bacterium
GCGTCCCACACCACGCGTGGCCCTGGGTCTGGCCTTGCGCGGCATCGCCACGGCGGCCATGGACCTGAGCGATGGTCTGGCCGGCGATTTGCGTCATCTGCTGCAGGCCTCGCGCTGCGGCGCCCGGCTCGATGCGACCGTGCTGGCCGAACTGCCGGCCGCGCGCGATACCTCACTGGACGAAGCCGCGCGCCTGGGCCTGGTGCTGGGGGGAGGGGATGACTACGAGCTGCTGTTCAGCGCTCCGGGCGCACAAAGGGACGCGGTGCTGGCGGCCGGCCGCGCCAGCGGGGTGCCGCTCACGCGCATCGGACGGCTGGAAGCCGAGCCCGGCCTGCGCGTGATCGATGCGCAGGGCCGTCCGCTGGACGGCTCCTACGCATCCTTCGATCACTTCGCCTGAACGGGCGTGCCGCGCAACTGCGCGTGCCGGCTCAGGCTGTGGGTCAGGCGCTGGGCGCTGCGCTGCGCCGTGGCGATACCGGCCGAACAGATGTGATCGGTGCCGCGCCAGAAATCGGCCCAGGCCGCACGGCGCAGGGCCTGGGCCTCGCGCAGGGCCTGCTCGTGCAGGGTGTTCCAGTCGGCCGTGCTGTAACGACGCTCAAGGCTGTGGGGATGGTGGCTCATGTTTCGCTCCTGTCTGCCGGAACGGAATCCGGCATGGCTTGCACTGTATGCATGTAAGCAAGGCTCGGAAACGGCAGAAAATCGAAGATGGTTTTGCAGTATTTGCAAAACACAGCCATACTGCCTGTCATGGATCTGCAGTTGGAAGACGTCGCCCTGTTCGCCCGCATCACCGAGCTGGGCACCCTCTCGGCCGTGGCGCGCGAGCGCAATGTGCCCGTCAGCCAGGTCACGCGCGCACTGGCGCGGCTCGAGGCCGGCTGCGGCGTGCGCCTGCTGCACCGGACCACCCATGGCCTGAGCCTGACCGACGAGGGCGACACCTTCCTCGCCCATGCGCGCCGCCTGCTCGACACCCGTGACGAACTGGCCAGCGAGCTCAGCGGCAAGCTCGCCGGCCCCAGCGGCTGGGTGCGCATCAGCGCCAGCCCCCTGGTGGCCCAGGTCGTGATCGCGCCGGGCCTGGCCGGCCTGTACCAGCGCTACCCGCAACTGCAGCTGGACATCAACGCCGACGACCGCCTGGCCGACATGGCGCGTGACGGCATCGACATCGCCATCCGCTCGGGCTCGCCCAGCAGCGAGACCCTGGTGGCACGCGAGATCGGCCATTCCGGCCGCTCGCTCTACGCCGCCCCGGCCTATCTGGCCGCCCATGGCACGCCGCAGCGGGTGGAGGAACTGGCGCAGCACCGGCTGATCGGCAACAGCGCCAGCCCCCTGCTCAACCGCTGGCCGCTGGCCGCCGGCGGCAAAGGGCAGGAGCTGCTGATCCAGGGCCGCACGCGCACCGACAACTCCTCGGTCATCATGTCCCTGGCCCTGCAGGGCGCGGGCATCGCCCGCCTCATGGACCTGCTGGCCCAGCCCATGGTGGAGCGCGGCGAGCTCGTGCCCGTGCTGCAAGGCCATTTCAGTGCCATGCCCGTCCCCATCTACGCCGTCATGCTGCAGGAACGCCACCGCCTGCCCAAGATCCGCGCCTGCATCGACTACTGGGCCGAGTGGCTGCGCACGCTCGCCCCATAATCCGCGCATGACTGCCGTCCCCCGCACCCGCCCCAGCGGTCGCTTCCTGCTCTCGCACCCCGCCCACGCCCTGGCCCTGGGCCTGGGCTCGGGGCTCAGCCCCTGGGCCGCAGGCACGGTGGGCACGCTCTGGGCCTGGGCGGCCTTCCTCGTGCTGCAGCCCTGGATGAACGATGCGCGCTGGGGCCTGCTGCTGCTGCTCGCCCTGCCCCTGGCCTGGTGGGCCTGCAGCGTCACGGCGCGCAACCTGCAGGCGGGGGACCCGGGCTGCATCGTGATCGACGAGATCGTCGCCTTCTGGCTCGTGCTGTGGCTGCTCATGCCCGCGGCCTGGCCCGAGCAGTTGCTGGCCTTCGTCCTCTTCCGCTATTTCGACGCCGCCAAGCCGGGTCCCGTGGGCTGGGCCGACCGGCTCTACCACGCGATGGACCCGGCGCGCACGCCGCACGGCTGGTCCAAGGCCGGCTGGGGCATCCTCTTCGACGACCTGGTCGCGGCCTTCTGCACGCTGTTCGTGATCGCAATCTGGCGAACACTATGAAACACCCCTGTGCCGGCTATCGCCGTCTCCCCCCTCAAGGGGGCAACGCCAGTGGCCCGGCAAAGCCGCTTCCACGGCGTTTCCCGGTTGAATACCTGCCAAGTCAACTAGGTTCGTCATGACAGCCCCCACACGTTCAGACGCTCTGGCGCTGGTCGAGCAACTCGCCGCGCAGCTGCAGCAGCGCCGGTGGATGCTGGCCACGGCCGAGAGCTGCACCGGCGGCCTGATCGCCGGCGCCTGCACCGACCTGAGCGGATCGAGCAACTGGTTCGAGCGCGGTTTCGTCACCTATTCCAATGAAGCCAAGACCGAGTTGCTGGGCGTGGACGCGACCCTCATCGAACGGCACGGTGCGGTGAGCGCTGAGGTGGCCCGCGCCATGGCCACGGGTGCGCTCGCGCACTCGCACGCCCAGGTCGCCGTGGCGGTGACCGGCGTGGCCGGCCCCACGGGCGGCACGCCCGACAAGCCCGTGGGCTTGGTCTGGTTGGGCTTTGCGCTGCCGGACCGGGTGCTGACGGAAAAGATGGATTTCCCTGGCGACCGCGCCGCCGTGCGCGCCGCCACGGTGCAGCACGCGTTGCGCCGCCTGGTGGAGCTGACGGCATGAGCCCCTGGTTCTCGGGCTTCGAGTCCCGTCGTTTCGAAGTCAACGGCGTGAGCATCCAGGCGCGCGTGCCCACCACGGCTAGGGGCGACAAGCCTGCGCTGCTGCTGGTGCACGGCTTTCCCCAGACCCATGTGCTCTGGCACCGCGTGGTGCAGCGGCTGCAACAGGACTACTGGACCGTGCTGCCCGATCTGCGCGGCTACGGCGATTCGGCCCAGCCCGCGGGCCTGCCCGACCACAGCAACTACAGCAAGCGCACGATGGCCCAGGACCTGGTGGACGTCATGGACCAGCTGGGCTGCCCGGACTTCTACCTGGCCGGTCACGACCGCGGCGGCCGTGTGGCCGCGCGCCTGGCGCTGGACCATGCCGAGAAGGTGAAGAAGCTCTGCGTGATCGACATCGCCCCCACGCTGGACATGTACGACGCGACGAACCTGGACTTCGCGCGCGCCTACTATCACTGGTTCCACCTGATCCAGCCCTGGCCTCTGCCGGAGCGCATGATTGGCGCCGACGCCAGGACCTATCTGCACGCCAAGCTCGGCGGCTGGGGATCGCAAGGCCTGGCCTACATCGAGCCGCCGGCCCTGGCCGAGTACGAGCGCTGCTTCTGCCGGCCCGAGGCCATCCACGGCGCCTGCGAGGATTACCGGGCCAGCGCCGGCATCGACCTGGAACATGACCGGGCCAGCCGGGCACGGGGACAGAAGATCGCCTGCGACATGCTGGTGCTCTGGGGCGAGCGCGGCGTGGTGCACCGGCTCTTCAAGCCCCTGGAACTCTGGCAGGCACAGTGCAGCGCCACCGTGAGCGGCCAGCTGCTACCAGCCGGGCACTTCATCCCGGAGGAACGGCCCACCGAGACCGCTACAGCGCTGCGGGCGTTTTTCCACTGACCGCTTCCCCGTGGTAGACCGTCTGCATGGACGGCGGCTGGCGCAGGGTCTGCAGCACCACACAACAACGCTCAGCAGCGGTCCGCAGCTTGGCCAACAACTCGGGACGTATGCCTTCCTGGGCCTGCACGTGCACGTCACAACGCAGGGACTGGAAACCCACCGGCACCTGCGGGTCGACACCGAGGGCACCCCGCACGTCCACCCCACCGGTGACCTCCACGCTCAAGGACACCAGTTCCACCCCCAGCAGGTTGGCCACCATGCGGATCGAGGACTCCTGGCAGGCGGCCAGGGCCGCACACAGCATGTCGCCCGGGCACGGCGCGTCGTACACACCGCCGACAGCGCTGTGTACACCCACGGGCCACCGTAGCCCGGAACCTTGCCTGGGCTCCACGGTGAAGTGGAAGGGGTCGCGCGGGTCGGTGCTGTGCGTGCGAGCGGAATCGATGACCCAGGCGGCACCGGGTTCGGTCTGGTAACGCGCCCGCAGCGGGCGCTGGCACTCTTGGACATTGACGGTGGACATCATGGACTCCATGGCAGGGTTGAAAACAAAGGGGCGGTTCGCGGAGGTTCAGGCCGCGTGGATCTGCAGCCGTGCGGACTCCAGCGCCTGGATCAGCAGACGGTGCCTCCCCGGGACGGTGTAGCTCTGACCGGGCATGAGCACGATGTCCTGGCACTGCCAGTCCTGGGTGATCCACAAGACCCCGCTCACGCAGACGATGCGCTGGCGTTGGGGTTGGGGCAGCTCGCGGATCGCGTCTGCCGCCAGGGCCAGGGCGACGGGGCCCAGGGTCGCCGGCCGCGGCCGTGCGGGCGCCAACCGCCAGGCGGCGATGGCGCGCGGCAGGGCATGCGACAGGAACAGGGGGGACGGCAGGATCAGGTTCATAGACAACTCCTCAGGGGTGGGAACGATGACCCGACTGTCTTCCCGCCTCCCCGGTTTTGTCCTTTAATCTCCTGAAAGATGTCCTAAACCTTGCTAAGCTGCGCCCGCCTCAGGGAGTCCTGTTTGCCTGTCTACCGTTTTGTCCCCTACGAGCTGCGCCCGGCCGACCGCCTGCTGCTGCGCGATGGCACGCCGGTGACGCTGGGCGCACGGGCCTTCGATCTGCTGCTGTGCCTGCTGGAGCGGCATCCGGAGCTGGTCAGCAAGGACGACGCACTGGCCAGGGTCTGGCCCGGCCTGGTGGTGGAGGAGAACAACCTCTCAGTGCAGGTGTCCGCCCTGCGCAAGCAGCTGGGCAGCGAGGCCATTGCCACCGTGGCCGGGCGGGGTTACCGCTTTGCGCACGCGCTGCAGCGCGTGCCGGACGAAGCGGCGGCCGCAAGCAGCGGCCACCCCGGCAGCCAGCCCACCATCGCGGTGCTGCCTTTCCAGCTGCGCACCGAGTCGCCCCGCCTGCAGCTACTGGCCGACGGACTGGTCGAGGACGTGATCGCCCTGCTGGCGCGGGTGCCCGGCTTTCGGCTGATCTCGCACGCCTCGTCCTTCGTGTTTCGCCACCATCCGGTCCCCCTGCCCGAGATCGCCCGGCAGCTCGGGGTACGTTATGTGGTGGAGGGAAGCGTGCGCGCCGTGGGCGAGACCCTGCGCGTGTCGACCCAGCTGACCGAGGCGGCCAGCGGGCAGGTGCTGTGGAACGGGCGCTTCGAGAGCGCGCCGCACGCCAGCGAGGACCTGCAGGACCGCATCACCCGCGGCATCCTCTCGCAGCTCGAACCCGAGCTCACGCGCGCGGAGATCGCCCACATCCGCCGCCAGCGGCCCGAGAACCTGGACGCCTGGGCCCACTACCGCCAGGCGGTGGGCAGCATCGCCCTGCAGGGCTGGAGCGAGGCCGCGCTGGACCAGGCCCGCGCGCAGTTGCGCCTGAGCGTGGCGCTGGACCCGAGCTTCGGCCTGGGGCACGCTCACTACGCCCTGCTCACGGCCCTGGCCGGCAACCTGGGGCTGATGCCGCAGGCCGCGCCCGCCGAGGTGCAGACCGCCGCCGAGCGGGCCATCGCCCTGGACCCCGGCAGCGCCGAGGTGCTGGGCTATGCGGCCTGTGCGCTGGGCGATATCGGGCAGCATGCCCGCGGTCAGACCCTCCTGCAGCAGGCACTGGAGATCGACCCGAGCAACGCCCAGGCCCATGTAGCCCTGGGCGCCGTGCTGGGCCTGCAGGGCCAGCTGGAGGCGGGCATCGAGCGCATGCGCCTGGGCATGGCCCTGAGCCCGCGGGACCGGCGCCTGGGCTTCTGGGGCTGGGCACTGAGCACATTTCTGCTGCGCGCCGGGCAGCGGGAACAGGCATTGGCCGAGGCCCGCAGCTCGGCCCAGCGCGACCCCAGCCTCTACCTGGCCCGGGTGCTCGAGGCCGCGGCCCTGGACGGGTTGGGCCAGCCCGAGGCGGCGGCCCAGGCGCTGGCGGCCGCGCGGGCGCTGCGCCCGCGGCTCAGCCTGCAGGAGATCGCGCAGGTCCATGGGGAGCGCATCATGCAGCGGCTGACGCCGCACTGGCGCGGCACCCTTTGAGCCGGACGATACGGCGATACGGCGCGTGCCCAGCCGGCGCTCAGTTGGCGCCGTGGCACTTCTTGTACTTCTTGCCGCTGCCGCAGTGGCAGAGGTCGTTGCGCCCTGGCTCCGCGGCCTTGCGCACGGTCTCGACGCGTGGGCCGATGCTCTTCCAGAGCTCGCGCAGGTCGTAGACGGCCCAGATCGCGTCGCCGAAGCTGTTGAGCCGCTCCACGCTGACCGAAGGCGGTGTGTCGTCGCCGAAGGGCGAGATGGCGGGCTCACCGGTGTCGTCCTCGGTCATGGCCACGACGGCCTGCAGGGACACATCGAGCCACTCGGCGGCTTCCTTGTCACGCGGGGCGGCCCACTCCTCGGGCCAGTTCTCCACCACGTACATGAAGCCCAGGGCCCAGACCTGGGCGAAAGAAGGCAGGGCCTCGTCGCCATAGGCGGCGCGCTCGGCGGCGGGCAGGGCCAGCAGGGCGCCGCGCACGTCCATGACCTCGGGCTGGTAGGCGGCCTCATCCTCCAGGGACTCGACCTCGGCGTCCAGGGCGGTCACCACCTCCTGCCAGCGGCGCTGCCACAGGGCGAGGAAACGCTCGCGCTGTTCCCCATCAGCAAACGGGGCCAGCTCACCGGCCTCGCCACCACCGAGCAACATGGGCAGGTACTCTTCCCGGGGGATGGGCCGGCGGCAGCAGACCAGGGCCGCCATCACGCCCTCGCAGAACTCCCACTGAGGGATTTCTTCGTCACGGGTGCGCAGATCATCGAGGATGGCCTCGAGTTCGTCGAAATCCTCGGGTTGCAGCAGGGCGGGGGTGTCGTTCATGTCACGGGTTCCAGTACGGGCAGGGCGTCCAGGCGCGTGGCCACCGGCACGCCCTGCAGGGTCAGGCGCTTGCGCAGCTTGAGCACGGCGTGGTCCTTGCTCAGCAGGGCAGCGCGGTGGGCCACGGCCAGGTCGATGAACTTCTGGTCGTCGGGATCGCGGCAGACCATGGGGGCTCTGGGCGCCACGTCCACGCGCTGCACCTGGCGGTCGAAGGCCGCGAGCACATCGTCGGCACTCAGGCGGTAGTGGTCCAGACGCACGACGAGGTGCGGGTACTCCAGCACGCGTGCCAGTTCCTCGCGCATCACAGGCGTGGCAATCCAGCGCAGCGCGCCTTCATCCAGCGCCTGCTGCAGCGCTGGCGTGGCCGGGTCGTCGAAGACCAGCAGGTCCAGCACCACATTGGTGTCGAGCACGATGGGCGTGCTCATGCGGCGGGTGCTTCCGGCCTGGCGCGTGCCGAGCCCTTGACCATCTCGAACTTGAACAGCTGGCATTCGAGCGGGCCGTTCCACATGGGCACGCGGCGCGATTCCTTGAGCCGCATCTTGCCGGGCAGCTTGAGGTCGGGCGTGAGTAGCCAGGCCGTCCAGCCGCTGTAGTTCTTCTTCCAGTGCGCGGCCAGCTTGCTGAAGAACGCGTTGTCGTCGTCGGCATCCGTCTCGGGCAGCTCGCGCGCGCCGAAGCGCGCCTTGCCGGCAAAGCCACCGGCCTCGATGCGCTCGCCATAGGGCGGGTTGATCAGCATCACGCCCGGGGTGTCGCAGGGCGGCATGCGCTGCAGCGCATCACCACCGCGGAACTCGATCACATCGGCCACGCCGGCGCGCTCGGCATTGCGCTGGGCGAAGTCCACCATGCGGTGCGAGACATCGCTGCCGTAGATCAGCGTGGCCTGACCCGGCTCGGGTTTGACGACCGCCTCCGCGGCCTCGGCCTTCATGGCCTTCCACTCGGCGGCACGGAAGGGCTTGTACTTCTCGAAGGCAAAGCGGCGCATCGAACCGGCCGCGATATTGCAGGCAATCTGCGCTGCCTCGATGACCACGGTGCCGCTGCCGCAGCAGGGGTCGTACAGAGGCAGCAGATCCCCCTCGCCCTCGGCCCAGCCGCTGGCGGCGATCATGGCAGCGGCCAGGGTTTCCTTGAGCGGCGCATCGCCCTTGTCCTCGCGCCAGCCGCGCTTGAACAGCGGCTCGCCCGAGGTGTCGATGTAGAGCGAGCACTGGTCGGTGGTCAGGTGGGCATAGATGCGCACGTCGGGCCACTGGGTGTCCACATCGGGACGCACGCCGCCCGAGGTCTCGCGGAAGCGGTCGCAGACCGCGTCCTTGACCTTGAGCGCCGCGAAGTTCAGCGAAGTCAGCGGGCTGTGCTGGGCCGTGATCTCGACCTTGATGCTTTCTTTCGGCGTGAACCACTGCTCCCAGGGCACGGCCATGGTGGCACGGTAGATGTCCTGTTCGTTGCGGTACTCGGTGTGGGACACCAGCACCAGCACGCGCTGGGCCAGGCGGCTCCAGAGGTTGAGCAGCATGGCATGGCCGAACGAGGTGCGCACGGCCACGCCACCGCGCTGCTTGGTGATGCAGCCCGGCGGCAGGCCCGTGATGCGCAGGATCTCCGGCGCCAGGTAGTCCTCCACGCCGGCGGCGCAGGGAAGAAAAAGAGTCAGTTGATTCATGAAAAGATCCAGGCGCAGGCACCCGCGGAACTGGCTTGGCCAGGCCCCTGGGTGCGCCTCCCTCGCGGAGCAGAGGGGGGGTAGCGAAGCGCCATCAGGCGCGTAGCCTGGGGGGTGAAGGCGTTCATAACGCCTTCCTCAGATTCGCGGGCGCTATCTTCAGGGCCTCGCGGTATTTGGCCACGGTGCGGCGCGCGCACTCGATGCCCTGTTCCTTGAGCATCTCGGAGAGCTGGCTGTCGGACAGGGGCTTCTTGGCGCTCTCGGCCGTGACGAACTGCTTGATCAGCGCGCGCACCGCGGTGCTCGACGCATTGCCACCCGACTCTGTGCCCAGGCCCGAGCCGAAGAAGTACTTGAGCTCGTAGGTGCCATAGGGCGTGGCCATGTACTTGGCCGTGGTCACGCGGCTGATGGTGGATTCGTGCAGGCCCAGTTCGTCGGCGATCTCGCGCAGCACCAGGGGACGCATGGCCAGCTCGCCGTGCATGAAGAAGTTCTTCTGCCGCTCGACGATGGCGCTGGAGACGCGCAGGATGGTGTCGAAACGCTGCTGGATGTTCTTGATGAACCAGCGCGCCTCCTGCAGGCGCTGCTGCAGCGCGGCGTGCCCCCCGGACTTGTGGCCCTTGAGCGCATTGGCATAGATGTCGTGCACGCGCAGCCGCGGCATGACGTCGGGGTTGAGCTGGACGCGAAAGCGCGTGCCCACGCCGTTGCCGCTGCGCAGCACCAGCACGTCCGGGATGACGATGTTGCGCTCGACGTTGACAAAGCGCCGCCCCGGCTTGGGTTCCAGCCGCGCCACCCGGGCCAGGGCCTCGCGGGTCAGCGCCTCACTGGCGCCGGTCAGCTGGGCCAGTTTCTTGAGGTCGCGCCGGGCGAGCAGCTCGGTGGGCTGCGCCACCAGACGCAGGGCCTGGGCCAGGACGTCCGCGTCTTCCTCGTCGGTTCCGCGCCGGGCCGCCTCGGCCTGCTGGGCCCGCAATTGCAGGCGCAGGCACTCGGCCAGATTGCGTGCGCCCACACCCGCCGGCTCCAGGCTTTGCAGCAGACGCAGCGCCATCTCGAAATGCACCAGCACGGCCTCGCGCTGCTCCAGGTCGTCCCCGGCCAGGCCCTGTGCCAGCTCCTCGAGCGGGTCTTCCAGATAACCATCGTCGTTGAGCGACTCGATCAGGAAAGTCAGGGCGGCGCGGTCTTCGGCCCCGAGACGCAGGGACAGGGCCTGGCGTTTGAGGAAGTCCTGCAGCGACTCCTGGCTGCGCGCGAGTTCCGTGGCATCGGCCTCGTCGTCCTCGCGCGCACCGTTGCGCGCCGGAGCGTCGCCCCCCCATTCGCTGTCGTCGGGGGCCAGGTCGACGGTGCCGTCACCGTCCCAGTCGCCGTCACGCTCCAGGTCGACCGAGGAAAGGGACTCGTCCGCCGTTTCGGTGGAGGAGGCGCTGCTGCCGTAGTCATCCTCGGCGTCATCACGCACTGCCGGTGTGTCGACGCGCTCCAGGCCATGGGCCTCGCGCTCGACACTGTCGTCGGCACGCTCCAGAAAGGGGTTCTCGTCGAGCAGCTGCTCGACTTCCTGGTTGAGCTCCAGCGTCGAGAGCTGCAGCAGGCGAATGGACTGCTGCAACTGGGGCGTGAGCGCCAGATGCTGGGAAACCCGCAGCGACAGTCCCTGTTTCATGTACTTGAACGCAAACGCGGGCCAACGCTCACGCGAGCGCCACCGGGCCGCCCCAAGGCGCGAGGGCCCCTGAGGGGCTGATGGCCGCGGCTCCATGCCTGCCTGCGCAGGCATGGACGGACAGAAGAGCCTTCGCGTCCCGCGAAGGCCTGTCCAGCGAGTACACGACAGTGACGAGCGTGGGGGCCATGGTCACATCTTGAAGTGCTCGCCCAGGTAGACCCGGCGCACGTCGGCGTTGTTGACGATCTCGGCCGGCGTGCCCTGCGCCAGCACGCGGCCCTCGCTGATGATGTAGGCGTGGTCGCAGATGCCCAGGGTCTCGCGCACATTGTGGTCGGTGATGAGCACACCGATACCGCGCGCCTTGAGGAAGCTGATGATGCGCTGGATCTCGATCACCGCAATCGGGTCGATACCGGCAAAAGGCTCGTCGAGCAGGATGAAGCGCGGCTGCGTCGCCAGGGCACGCGCGATCTCCACGCGGCGGCGCTCACCGCCCGACAGGGCCAGCGCCGGTGACAGGCGCAGCTTCTCCACCCGCAGGTCCTGCAGCAGGTCGGTGAGGCGGCGTTCGATCTCGTCCTTGCGCAGGGCCTTGCCGTTCTCGTCGTGCTGCAGCTCGAGCACGGCGCGCACGTTGTCCTCGACATTGAGCTTGCGGAAGATCGACGCCTCCTGCGGCAGGTAGCTCAGGCCCATGCGCGCGCGCTGGTGGATGGGCATGTGCTCGACGTGTTCGTCGTCGATGATGATCTCGCCGGCACTGGCGCGCACCAGGCCCACGATCATGTAGAAGGAGGTGGTCTTGCCCGCGCCGTTGGGGCCCAGCAGGCCCACGACCTCGCCCTTGCGCACGGTCAGCGAGACGTCCTTGACGACCTCACGGCTGCCGTAGAACTTCTTCAGGTGACGGGCTTCGAGCCGGCTGGGCTCCTGCGTCGGCTGGGTGTCGTGGCCGCTGGCCGGACCGGGCCGGGTATCGGGCGGGGTGTCCCCGGGCTGCAGGTTCTCGCTCACTTGCGTCCTCCGCCCACGCCGTCCTCGCTGCGCAGGGGCAGCGCGGGGTTCGCGGTGGCTGGCGCCGCGCTGCGCGGCGTCAGCGTGGCCCGCACGCGCCCGCCCCCTTGCGGAGTGCCCTGCTGGCTGCCGCCATCCACGGTGAAGACATCCGTGAGGCTGTTGTACTGGATGACATTGCCGGTGACCACGTCGCTCACCTGGGTGCCGCGCAGGCGACGCAGCTGGGCGTTCTTGATCAGCTTGAAGACATCGGCGCGGCCGTCATATTCGATGGTCTCGCTCTCGCCCTCGACAAACTCATCCTCGCCATCGCGCTTCTGCCGGAAGGTGGCGCGCTTGCCTTCGGCCGCCGTCACCACGCCGAACTGGTAGCCCTGCGGGTCCTGCCGCACCTCGATGCGTGCGCCCTTGATCACGATGGTGCCGCGCGTGAGCACCACATTGCCCGTGAAGATGCTGACCTGCTTGAGGTCGTCGTAGCGCAAGGCATCGGCCTCGACGTTCATGGGCTGCTGGCGGTCACCCTTCTCGGCATGCACCGCGCTGGCCAGCGCAAGACCGGCGCACAGCAACAGCCAGGGGAATGAGGACTTCTTGAAAGGCACGAATCTTGCTCTCGGGATATGCGGGGCATTGTAATCGGGTCCGGCTTTTGCTTTTGCCCCCGAACGGTGCGCGTGCTTGCCAACCGGCCAGGAGGGGCTGCCGGGGATTCATGAGAGACTTCCCGCCACGTTCCCTCCGCCGCATCCCCCATGAACCTGCTCTTCGTCGCCGATCCGCTGGAAACCTTCAAGACCTACAAGGACAGCACCTACGCCATGATGCGCGAGGCACAGCGCCGCGGCCACACCCTGGCCGCCTGCGAGCCGCGGCACCTGCACTGGCAGTCCGGCGGCCACGTCAGCGCCCATGTGCGACGCATCCGCCTGACCGGCCAGGAAGCGCCCTGGTTCCACGAGTCGCCGCTGGCGCCGGCCCAGCGCCTGGCCGCGCTGCGCGACTTCGACGCCGTGCTCATGCGCAAGGACCCGCCCTTCGACAGCGAGTACTTCTACGCCACCCACTTGCTGGAGCAGGCCGAGCGCGAGGGTGCGCGCGTGCTCAACAAGCCGCGCGCCCTGCGCGACCACCCGGAGAAGCTCGCGCTGCTCGAGTTTCCCCAGTACACCACGCCCACCCTCGTCACGCGCGAGGCCCAGGCCGTGCGCGACTTCCATGCCGAGCACCGCGACATCATCCTCAAGCCCCTGGACGGCATGGGCGGCATGGGCATCTTCCGCGTCAGGGAAGACGGCCTGAACCTGGGCAGCATCATCGAGACGCTGAACCGCCACGGCGAGCAGAGCCTGATGGTGCAGAAGTTCGTGCCGGCCATCGCCCAGGGCGACAAGCGCGTGCTGGTCATCGGCGGCCGGCCCGTGCCCCACTGCCTGGCGCGCATCCCGCAGGGCGGCGAGGTGCGCGGCAACCTGGCCGCGGGCGGCAAGGGCGTGGCCCAGCCCCTCAGCGCGCGCGACCGCGAGATCGCCGAGGCCCTGGGGCCGGTGCTGGCGGCACGCGGTCTGCTGCTCGTGGGCCTGGACATCATTGGTGACAGCCTGACGGAAATCAACGTCACCAGCCCCACCTGCTTCCAGGAGATCACCGACCAGAGCGGCTTTGACGTGGCCGCGATGTACCTTGACGCACTGGAGACCGCACTGCGGGAAAACACCCGGGCTTGAGCCCGTAGGCCTGCCGCAGACTCCGGGTCTTGCCGCGCCAGCGGTTTCGTTTTTTCAACCACAAGGCTGTCAACATGAAGCTCCATCACCTCACCCTCTGCGTGGCGCTGGCCCTGGGCGCGGCCGGCCTGCAGGCCAAGACCTTCAAATGGACCAGCGCCAGTGACATCGCGAGCTGGGACGTGCACTCGCAGAACAACGCGCTGCAGAACGGCATCCACGCCGCGGTCTACGAGTCCCTGGTCTACTACAACAGCAAGACTTTCAAGGTCGACCCCGTGCTGGCCACCGGCTGGAAGCAGATCAGCCCCACCCAGCTGCGCCTGACGCTGCGCAGCGGCGTCAAGTTCCACGACGGCTCGGCCTTCACCGCCGACGACGCGGTCTTCTCCATCCAGCGCGCCATGGCCAAGACCTCCAACTTCGCGGTCTTCACCCAGGGCATCGCCCGCGTGGCCAAGGTCGATGACAAGACCATCGACATCCACACCGCTGGCCCCAACCCGGTGCTGCTCAACCAGCTCACCGAGCTGCGCATGATGAGCAAGGCCTGGGCCGAAAAGAACAAGTCCACCGAGCCCAAGGACATCAAGGTGCAGGAAGAGAACTTCGCCCACCGCAATGCCAACGGCACCGGTCCCTACCGGCTCAAGGAGTGGCAGCCCGACCAGAAACTGGTGCTGGTGAAGCACACCGACTGGTGGGGCAAGAGCGAGGGCAATGTGACCGAAATCATCTACACCCCGGTCAAGGCCGTGGCCACCCGCATGGCCGCCCTGCTCTCGGGCGAGGTGGACTTCGTGCTCGACCCCAGCCCGCAGGACCTGCCGCGCCTGCGCAGCGCGCCCGCGCTCAAGGTGCTCGACGGCGTCGAGAACCGCACCATCTTCTTCGGCATGGACCAGTTCCGCGAGGAACTGCCGGGCAGCAACATCAAGGGCAAGAACCCGCTCAAGGATGTGCGCGTGCGCAAGGCCCTGTACCAGGCCATAGACATCGAGACCATCGCGCGCGTCACCCTGCGCGGCCTGGGCCAGCCCACGGGCGCTTTGGTCGCGCCCCAGGTCACGGGCTGGAGCAAGGAAGTGCACAAGCGCCACCCCTACGACGTGGCCGCCGCGCAGAAGCTGCTGGCCGAGGCCGGTTACAAGGACGGCTTCGAGGTCGACTTCGCCTGCCCCAACAACCGCTACATCAACGACGAGCAGATCTGCCAGGCCGTGACCGCCATGTGGGCGCGCATCGGCGTCAAGGCCAAGCTGCGCACCCTGCCGCTGACCACCTACTTCCCCATGATCCAGCGCTACGAGGCCAGCATTTACATGCTGGGCTGGGGCGTGCCCACCTTCGACGCCCTTTACTCCCTGCAGTCGCTGACCCGCTCGGTCGGCGCTGGCGGCGACGGCAACTACAACGTGGGCCGCTACAGCAACCCGCAGATGGATGCGCTGGTCGAGCGCACCAAGAAGGAAACCGACCTCAAGCTGCGCACCGAGCTGCTGACCAAGGCCCTGGCGCTGCAGAACGAGGACGTGGCCCACATCCCGCTGCACAACCAGGTCATCCCCTGGGCCATGAAGAAGAACATCGACGTGGTGCACCGCGCCGACAACCGCCTGGACTGGCGGCTGATCAAGGTCAACTGAAACCGGTCTGAGGCCGCGCGGGGCAGCGCCCCCGCGCACTTTCCGTTTCTCGCCCCATGTTTGCCTTCATCGTCCGGCGCCTGGCCCAGGCCGTGCTCGTCATGGTCACCGTGGCCTTCGTGGCCTTCCTGCTCTTCCAGTACGTGGGTGACCCGGTGGTCTTCATCCTCGGCCAGGACGCCACGGCCGAGCAGGTGGCGGCCATCCGCGCCGAGCTCGGCCTGGACCGGCCTTTCTTCGTGCAGTTCTGGCACTTCCTGGCCCAGGCCGTGCAGGGTGAGTTCGGCATGAGCCTGCGCCAGGGCGTCAAGGTCTCGCAGCTCATCGCCGAGCGTCTCCCCGCCACGCTGGAGCTGGCCCTGGTGGCCGCGCTGCTGGCCACGGCCATCGGCATCCCCATGGGCGTCTATGCCGCGCTGCGCCGCGGCAGCTTCCTGAGCCAGGTCTTCATGACCGTCTCGCTGCTGGGCGTGTCGCTGCCGACCTTCCTGATCGGCATCCTGCTCATCCTCGTGTTCTCGGTGACGCTGGGCTGGTTCCCCAGCTTCGGCCGCGGCGAGGTGGTGCAGCTCGGCGGCTGGAGCACGGGCCTGCTCACGCTCAAGGGCTGGCACCACCTGGTGCTGCCGGCGCTCACGCTGGCCATCTTCCAGCTCACGCTCATCATGCGCCTGGTGCGCGCCGAGATGCTGGAGGTGCTGCGCACCGACTACATCAAGTTCGCGCGCGCCCGCGGCCTGAGCGACCGCGCCGTGCACTTCGGCCATGCCCTGCGCAACACCCTGGTGCCCGTGCTCACCATCACCGGCCTGCAGCTCGGCGGCCTGATCGCCTTCGCCATCATCACCGAGACCGTGTTCCAGTGGCCGGGCATGGGCCTGCTCTTCATCCAGGCCGTGTCCTTTGCCGACATCCCGGTCATGGCCGCCTACCTCTGCCTGATCGCACTGATCTTCGTCGTCATCAACCTGATCGTCGACCTGCTCTATTTCGTCGTCGACCCGCGCCTGCGCGTGGACCGCTCCGGCCACTGACATGCCCGATACCTCACCGCCCCCCGCTTCCTGGCTCGCGCGCTGGCTGGCCAGCGACATCGGCCACAGCCTGCGCCACTCGCCCACGGCCCTGCTGGCCGCCGGCATCGCCCTGGTCTGCGTGCTGGGCGCCGTGGGCGCGCCCTGGCTGGCGCCGCACAACCCCTTCGACCTCAGCACCCTGGAGTTGTCCAACGCGCGCCTGCCCCCGGCCTGGAGCGAGGGCGGCAGCGCACGCTTCCTGCTCGGCACCGACGACCAGGGCCGCGACATCCTCTCGGCGCTGATGTACGGCGCGCGCATCTCGCTGGCCGTGGGCCTGGCCTCGGTGCTGCTCTCTGTGCTGCTGGGCGTCACGCTGGGCCTGCTGGCCGGCTACCTGGGCGGCTGGGTCGACGCCCTGCTCATGCGCCTGTGCGACGTCATGCTGTCCTTCCCGGCCATTCTGGTCGCGCTGCTGATTGCCGGGGTCGGGCGCGCGCTCTTTCCGAACGCGCACGAGACCCTGGCCTTCGGTGTGCTCATCGCCTCGATCGCGCTCACGGGCTGGGTGCAGTACGCACGCACGGTGCGCGGCTCTACCCTGGTGGAGCGCAACAAGGAATACGTACAGGCCGCGCGCGTCACCGGCGTGGCGCCGCTGCGCATCATGCGCCGCCACGTGCTGCCCAATGTGCTGGGGCCGGTGCTGGTGCTGGCCACCATCCAGATCGCCACCGCCATCCTCACCGAGGCCACGCTGAGCTTCCTCGGTGTGGGCGCACCGCCCACCTCGCCCTCGCTGGGCACCCTGATCCGCGTGGGCAACGACTACCTCTTCTCCGGCGAATGGTGGATCACCATCTTCCCCGGCCTCATGCTGGTGCTGATCGCGC
The DNA here is from genome assembly GCA_019746735.1 of Burkholderiaceae bacterium. Taxonomy (GTDB): domain Bacteria; phylum Pseudomonadota; class Gammaproteobacteria; order Burkholderiales; family Burkholderiaceae_C; genus Hylemonella. Next base: position 16,742 of record JAIERT010000319.1, read on the forward strand.
TCAGCGTGAACCTGCTGGGCGACTGGCTGCGCGACGCGCTCAACCCAAGGCTGCAATGAGTCACATCATGAGCCCCCTGAGCCGCTGCGCGTCTTCCCCCCAGGGGGACCCCACCAGTGGCCCGGCGAAGCCGGTTCCACGGTGGGCGCTGGACTGATTGCCCTCTCGCCATGCCGCCCTGCTCGCAAACCATGAGCCTTCTTCAAGTCCAGAACCTCGTTGTCGAATTCCCCACGCGCCACGGCACGCTGCGCGCGCTCGACGACGTCTCCTTCGACATCGCGCCCGGCGAGATCCTCGGCGTGGTCGGCGAGTCCGGCGCCGGCAAGTCGCTGACGGGCGCGGCCATCATCGGCCTGCTGGAGCCGCCCGGGCGCGTGGCCGGCGGCCGCATCCTGCTCGACGGCCGGCGCATCGACGACCTGCCGCACGAACAGATGCGCCGCGTTCGCGGGCGCCAGATCGGTGCCATCTTCCAGGACCCGCTGACCTCGCTCAACCCGCTCTACTCCGTGGGCCGCCAGCTGGTCGAGACGCTCCAGACCCATCTGCCCGTCAACGCCGCCGAGGCGCGCGCACGCGCCATCGAGCTGCTGCGCGACACCGGCATCCCCGCCCCCGAGCAGCGCATCGACCACTACCCGCACCAGTTCAGCGGCGGCATGCGCCAGCGCGTGGTCATCGCCCTGGCGCTGGCGGCCGAACCCCGCCTCATCGTGGCCGACGAACCCACCACGGCGCTGGACGTCTCCATCCAGGCGCAGATCATCGCCCTGCTCAAGAAGGTCTGCCGCGAGCGCGGCGCCGCCGTCATGCTCATCACCCACGACATGGGCGTGATCGCCGAGACCTGCGACCGTGTGGCCGTGATGTACGCCGGCCGCGTGGCCGAGATCGGGCCCGTGCACGAGGTCATCCACCGCCCGGCCCATCCCTACACCGCCGGCCTCATGGCCTGCATCCCCGACATGGAGGGCGGCCGCGAGCACCTGAACCAGATCGACGGCGCCATGCCTCGTCTCAATGCCATCCCCACCGGCTGCGCCTTCCACCCGCGCTGCGAGCACAGCCAGGCGCGCTGCCGCCAGGAGCGCCCCGAGCTGCTGGACGCCGGCGCCACGCGCGCCGCCTGCTGGCTGCACGCCCCGCGCACGGAGGGCCCCGCATGAACGCCCGCCTGACCCAGGACGCGCCGCTAGTGCAGGTCGAGGACCTGGCCCGCAGCTTCGACGTCTCCGCTCCCTGGCTCAACCGCGTGCTCGAACGCCGGCCGCGCCAGCTGCTGCATGCCGTGGACGGCGTGAGCTTCGAGATCGCGCGTGGCCAGACCCTGGCCCTGGTCGGTGAATCGGGTTGCGGCAAGAGCACGGTGGCCCGCCTGCTGGTGGGCCTGTACGAGCCCACGCGCGGCCACTTCCACTTCGACGGCCAGGACGCGCACGCCACCTACGCCGGCCCACAGGCGCGCGCGCTGCGCCGGCGCATCCAGATGATCTTCCAGGACCCCTACGCCAGCCTCAACCCGCGCTGGCGCGTGGCCGACATCGTGGCCGAGCCCCTGCACGAGCACGGCCTGCTGCACGAGCCCCAGGCCCTGACCGAACGCGTGGGCGAGCTGCTGCGCTCGGTCGGCCTGGCCCCGGCCGACGGCAGCAAGTACCCGCACCAGTTCAGCGGCGGCCAGCGCCAGCGCATCTCGATCGCGCGCGCCCTGGCCACGCAGCCCGAGTTCCTGGTCTGCGACGAGCCCACCTCGGCGCTGGACGTGAGCGTGCAGGCCCAGGTGCTCAACATCATGAAGACGCTGCAACGCCAGCAGGGCCTGACCTACCTCTTCATCAGCCACAACCTGGCCGTGGTGCGCCACATGAGCGACCGCGTGGGCGTGATGTACCTGGGTCGCCTGGTCGAACTGGCCGCCACGGACGCGCTCTACGCCCAGCCGCGTCACCCCTACACGCGCATGCTGCTCGACGCCATCCCCAAGCTGCACGACACGGGCCGCGCGCGCACGCCGGTGCAGGGCGAGGTGCCCAATCCCCTGGCGTCGCCCGCGGGCTGCGCCTTCCACCCGCGCTGCCCGCACGCCAACGCGCGCTGCAGCCAGGAACGGCCGCAGCTGCGCGACGTCGACGGGGTGCGCGTGGCCTGCCACGCGGTGGAGGAAGGGCGGCTCTGACCCGGCGCCTCAGAGCACCGCGCCGTTCACGAAGACCTTGAGTTCGCCCGGCGCGATCGGGGTCCAGGTCTCGTCCTGGGTCAGCGGCGTGGTCACCACCACGGCCACGCGGTCACCGGGCGCGGCGTGCTCGGCGAAGTTCACGCTCAGGTCCTCGTCGCGCAACGTGGCGCTGCCGAAGGGGTGCTGGCGCACCACATAGCAGAGGTGGGTGCTGGCGTGAGCCCACAGCGCCTCGCCATTGCTCAGCAGGAAGTTGAAGGTCCCGTACTTCGCGATCTGCGGCACCAGCTCGCGCAAGGTGAGCGTGAGCTCTGCGATGCTGGGCACGCTGGCATGCGACTTGGCCAGCTCCTGCATCAGCCAGCAGAAGGCGCGCTCGCTGTCGGTGTGGCCCACCGGCCGGAAACTGCCGTGCAAGCGAGGCGCGTAATCCTTGAGATCGCCGTTGTGCGCGAACACCCAGTAGCGCCCCCAGAGCTCGCGCACGAAGGGGTGGCAGTTCTCCAGGGTCACCTCGCCCTGCGTAGCCTTGCGGATGTGCGAGATCACGTTGCGGCTCTTGATCGGGTAATGGCGGATCAGCTCGGCCACGGGAGACTCGGCCGCCGACTGGTGGTCGACGAAATGGCGCAGGCCCTTGTCCTCGAAGAAGGCGATGCCCCAGCCGTCGCC